>CAZSSI010000035.1:0-2225 GCA_964609345.1 uncultured Verrucomicrobiota bacterium
GTATTTTTTACAGTATCGGTGCGTTGGTAAGAATATATTTTTCCGCCTCAGGGCTCCAGAGTCCGTTGTGCTTTTCAACAATCGTCGCCAGCTTTTTACAGAACGGGCAGTTTTTATCTTTCAGTTCAGCCAGCGCGGTCAACGGCATGCTGATGCCGGTATAGATCAGTTTTTTTCCACCCGGAATCTTCGGCAGGTTGAGCGTTGTCTCAATCACCGCATCCAGACCGCCGACGTGCGTGATCATAGTGGACGGATTCAGCGCGCCAGCTTCCATCATCTTCAGTGCTTCGAGCATGTCGTCGGTATTGCCGCCACTGGTACCAACGATGTGCGTGGCCGCGTAGTGAACATTGTAGAAGTTGAACTCTGTCGAAAATTCCGGATTGGTCGGTCCGGCGAAGAAGTTCAAACAGCCGTCGAATCCGAGAATTTTATCAGCCTGTTCCACAACGGGACGAACCGGAGCGTAAACGAACACATCATCGAATCCACCGCCATTCGGTGTCAGTGACTTGAGGTAATCCACGCCCTTGCCCTCTTCGGCGGTATTCACATAAATCAGCGTCACGCCGTTCTTTTTGGCTTCTTCCACCGTGAAGATGGCGGCCGCGCGCGCAAGGCGGACGTTATCGATATCTGTGACAACCAGCAATCCCGGCTTACGGTCACAATGAATCGCGTAATCAATCGCGCCGAGACCCATCGGGCCGACACCCGCCAGCACCGCCGTTGCACCGCCTTCTTTAATGCCCATGCTGTGCACATAGCTGCCGGGCGTGGTGTGATAATTGGCGTGGTAACCGCCGACAATGCAGGACATCGGCTCGGCCAATGAGCCGAGATAGAACGCTTCACCTTCGAACGGGAGCAGGCAGTTGTTACGCATCACCTCTTCGGGAATGACGATATACTGCGCGTCGCCACCAATGAACTGGTAGGAATAGCCGGGAGCCGACAGCACACCGACCGGACCGGTTGGATCCACCAGCGCAGGCTGAATGGAAAACTTCTGTCCAGCCGTGAACTGCTTCGACCACTTCGCACCGACTTCAATAATTTCACCGCAGAATTCGTGCCCGATAATGATCGGCTGTTCCGCGATATTTTTCGGAACACGTTTGTGCTGCGTTCCCTGGCTTGCCGCCTTGTAGGACGACATGCAGATGCTGTCCGAGATAATTTTTGCCAGGATCTCGTTTTCTTTGATCGCTGGAAGCTCGAACTCTTCGAGTCTCAGGTCTTTTTCGCCGTATAATCTTACCGCTTTTGTTTTCATAATCATTCCTTTCGTTTAAATCGTTCAAACGGGATTGCGCCCTCGCTCAATTCGTTAAAACCGAAACGACTTTAACGTTTCAACGGCTTCAACGATTTTGACGTTTTCTTCTAGTTCAACATCACCTGACCACCGGTAGGTGACGGCCTTAAACCCAATTTTCTTCAGCTCGGGAATCAGCTCGTCGAGATAGGCATCTTCAAACTTTTCCGCTTTCTTGTCGCCGGTCGGTGGTTCGCCGACATCGCCAAGATAGGCGTAGGCCGGAATTGCGCCGATGTCGTTGGCAAACGACACTGCATCGCGCACGTTAATGCACTCCTCTTTATCGGAGAGGATAAAAAAGTCCGGAACCAGCGCCGATTTGAACACGCCGAGCAGGTCGTAAGCGTAGTGCGGATTGTTGATATCCAGCAAAACGGTCTTCAATTTTACGGGCATTGGAATCTGCATCTGCTGCTCAACAAAATCGATCAGCTTCTGCCCTTTGCCGTACGCCGCAATCAGCTTGAGCGACAGCGCGTAAAGAATGTGGCGCTCAGTAATTGACCCGCCGTTCGCCGCTTCCGAAATCGCCATCACATCTTTTTCGAAATCGAGCGTCGGTGCGCCGAGTTCAGTCAACTTGGTATTTAACAGCTCAATCTCTTTACGGTCGCGGGCGATGCGCGCGTCGTGAATCGGCAGCAAGAATTTTTCGACCGCTGCAAACTGTGTGCGCGGAATTTCGTGAAAGGCGATATAGCTGACGTTCGGCTCGTCCGGATTGTTGGTCTTGCGGCCTTCAACCAGCGTGCCATCCATGTTGACGCGAATTTCGCACCCGGCGGTGGCGGCCATGCCGATCACCTTGGCGGCTTCCAGAAATTCAACGCATCCGGAAACAGAATCATGATCCATGCTCCCGACCGTTCCCATTCCGGCCACCTGCGCCTTGGCGGGAATT
>CAZSSI010000035.1:2325-11691 GCA_964609345.1 uncultured Verrucomicrobiota bacterium
AGCATTTCGCCGGTGGTGTAGTTGTGTTTCACGACGTGACCCGGCAGAGGCAGAATGCGCTGATGAATCGCGTCGATCATCCAGTCGGCTTGCGGATAGTAATCTTTTTCCATTTCGGCAGCCGGGGATATCCAGTTCTTGGCGCCGATGACTACCGGCGGCGCGTCGAGGTGATCGAAGCAGAGCTGCGAGATGTTGTTGGCGATGTTGTGTAGCGCGCTTCCGCGCTCCACGGAATCCGAGGCCAGCACTACGCGGCCGGTCTTTTTGACTGACTCGACGAGCTTGTCGTAGTTGAGCGGGTTAACGAAGCGAAGGTCTATGAGTTCAGCCTCCAGACCGTATTTAGCTTTCAGCTCTTCAACCGCTTTCATGCCGGTATAGAGAACCGGACCGACCGTGATGATCGTCAGGTCTTTGCCTTGAATGCGCACGGCGGGTTCGCCTTCGGGTGTTTCGAAGTAGCCTTCCGGCACGCCGTCTTTTTCGAACAGCTCGCCGATGCCGTAGGTCTTCTGCGATTCGAAGAAGATCACCGGGTCGGTTCCGGCGAGAGCGAGGTTGAGCATCCCTTTGGCATCGTACGTCGTGGCGGGATAATAAACTTTCAGTCCCGGAATATGGTTCACCATCGCGGTCCAGTCCTGCGAGTGCTGTGCGCCGTATTTGTTACCAATTGAGATGCGCAGAACCAACGGCATCTTCAGAATGCCGGCGGACATCGACTGCCACTTGGAAATCTGGTTGAAGATTTCATCGCCGGCGCGGCCCATGAAGTCGCAGTACATCAGCTCGACGCAAACGCGGCCGCCGCTCAGCGCATAACCGCAGGCGGAACCGACGATCGCGCCTTCGGAGATCGGCGAGTTGAACAGGCGGTGATACGGAATGGATTCGGTCAGCCCATTGTAGCAGGCGAACGCCCCGCCCCAGTCACGGTTTTCTTCACCGTAGGCGATCATGGTCGGATCGGTGTAGAAGCGATGCATCATCGCTTCGAAAATTCCGTCGCGGTAGGTGTAGAGACGGTTGGCGGAGATCGGCTTGCCGTCGGCATCGAACGCATAGCGAGCTTTGCTCTTCAGTTTTTGAACGCGCGGATTTTCTTCCATCGGCATCAGAACTTCCGGCTTACGGTCGTCAAATTTCTCAACCTTGCCGTTGGAGTACATGACGTCTTCGATAATGCGGATATCGGTATAAGGCGAAACCGCTTTGTCAGTCGCCAGCTTGAGTGCTTTGCTGACTTTGCCGACCACTTTTTCTTTCAATGCAGCTGCTTCGTCAGATGTTAGCGCGCCGTTGCTGATCAGATATTCGCCGAACAGTTTGACGCAATCAGAGGCTTCCCACGCTTCGATCTCTTCTTTCGAACGGTAGGAAGAAGCATCGGACGGCGAGTGACCGGAGATGCGATAGGTGACGACATCGAGAAGCGCGGGGCCTTTTCCGTCGAGCAAAAGTTGTTTCTGGCGCTCAGTGGCGTCGGCGACGGCCAGCGGATTGTAACCGTCGACGCGCTCAGCGTGCATCTGTTCCGGGTTGATGCCGGCACCAATACGAGCGACCATTCCGTAGCCCATCGTTTCGCCGGAGGTCTGTCCGCCCATGCCATAGTGATTGTTCATGATGTTGAATAGCACCGGCGGGGAACCGAATTCGCCGTCCCACAGCGTGCGGTACTGGTCCATCGCGGCCATCCAGAAACCTTCCCAGACCGGGCCGCAACCGAGCGACGCGTCGCCGATGTTGGCGATGACGATACCGGGCTTACGGTTGATCAGCTTGAAGAGCGCCGAACCGACGGAGATATCGCCCGAGCCGCCGACGAGCGCGTTGTTGGGCATCGAACCAAACGGGATGAAGAAGGCGTGCATCGAGCCGCCGAGACCTTTATTGAAGCCGGTCTGGCGGGCGAAGATTTCAGCCAGCGTGCCGTAGAGCACAAAATCTTCAGCGAGATCTTTGACAGATTTCTGCGAGCCGTCTTTCACAACCTTGACCGTGGAGCCGCCGAAAAACTCGTCCATGATTTTGGTGAGCTTCGCATCGTCGAGCTGGTAAACAGCGGAAAGGCACTTGGCTAGAATTTCGCCGTGCGAGCGGTGCGAGCCGAAAATGTAATCGTCGGTCGTCAGATTAACGGCCTGCCCGACAGCGGCGGCTTCCTGACCGATTGAAAGATGCGCCGGACCGGGATGGTTGTATTCGATTCCGGCATAAGAGCCTTGAACCTTGATTTGATTGAGCATGGTTTCGAATTCGCGGACGACGAGCATGTCGTAATACATCTTTTTCAGACGATCGACACCGTACTTCTTCGCTTCCTTCTTATAGTCCGGCTTGTACTGGTTGACCGGAATCGGCCTGAAGGTGATCTCGCCCGCCTTGCGGACTTCTTTCGGATAAATATTCTGAATCTTCGGCATGGGTCACTCCTTTTAAATATCGAATATTGAACAAGAAATTTCGAATTACGAAGTTCTGTTCATATTCGCCTTTGCTGTTTTTATACTGCTTACAAAAATCGAAATCAGTTCGTTGGTTTCATCGATCAGCGATTGAAGCTTTTCTTCGCCGAGCATTTCGGATCGAATGATTATTTTCAGACATATCCGAGTCTCCCGTAGTTCTTTCAGGCAAATTTTCATCTTATGCACGAAATCTTTGCGGGACTCTGCCCCTTGTGCTTCTCCGTAATTCAACGCGGGCGAAGTGCCGCTCCGCGTCAATTGTCCGGACAAATGCAATCCTGCCTGCGTGTTCGGTAAGGAATTTGCAACTTTGATACACCGTGCGGCAAAATCAACCAACCGGTCTTCAAGATCAAATTTATCGTCCTTCGACATTCGATATTCCTTGTTCAATATTCTGCGGTTTATAGGGCAAACATCACATCCCGCAGGACTTCGCCAACCGTCGGATGCGGAAAAACAATTTCGCGGATATCTTTAATTCGTAACTCGGCTTCGATCATCACCGCCGCGCCGTAAATCATTTCAGAAACGCCCGCACCGACCATGTGAACGCCGAGCAGCACATCGGTGTCGGCATCCTTGATCACCTTGACCGAGCCGGGGCCGCGCTTTCCGTTTTCGGCCAGGAAGCGTCCGCTCATCGTCAGCGGCAGCGAAGCGGTCTCTACTTTGTGTCCGGCGGCCTGCGCCTGTTCCTCGGTGTAACCGCAACCAGCCACTTCGGGCATCGAATAAACAGCCCACGGAATCGCGTTACGGCGGAAACGGTCGACCTTGCCACAAATCGTGTTGAGCGCAACTTCGCCCATGCGGGTCGCGGAGTGCGCCAGCTGAGAAAGTCCGGTCACATCCCCGATGGCATAAACATTCGGCAGGTTGGTGCGTTGCTGCTCATCAACCTTGATCCCTCGGCGATCGAAGTCGAGTTTTGCATCTTCAAAACCCATACCCTTCAAGTTCGGTGAGCGTCCGACCGACATCAGGACGATATCCGCCTGAATGGACTGCGCCTCGCCCTTGGCATCTGTGTACTTCACGTCGTGCCCATCAATGGCGGTCACTTTGCAGCCGAGGTTGAACTCCACTTTACCTTTGAGCGCCTTGCGGAATTCCTTCGCCTGTCTGCGATCCATAAACGGAATAATTTCTTCGAGCATTTCGATCACA
This sequence comes from uncultured Verrucomicrobiota bacterium, assembly GCA_964609345.1. Lineage (GTDB taxonomy): Bacteria > Verrucomicrobiota > Kiritimatiellia > Kiritimatiellales > Tichowtungiaceae > Tichowtungia. Next base: position 5,970 of record CAZSSI010000035.1, read on the forward strand.
TCGACTTTGACGCCGAGACTGCTGAAGAAGCTGGCGAACTCGACACCGATTACGCCGCCGCCGATCACAGTCAGAGTGGCGGGCATTTTATCGATATTCAGAATTTCAGTGCTGGTCATCACGTGCGGCTGTTTCGCGCCGGGAATCGGAGGAACAAAAGGCGATGAACCGGTAGCAATGACAACATCCGTTCCTTCATAAACCTTGTCACCGACCTGCACTTTACGCGAACCAAGGAATTTGGCTTCACCGGTCACGACCGTGACCTTATTCTTCTTCATCATAAAGCCGATGCCGCCGCGCAGCGTTTCGATCACTTCTTTTTTCCAGGCCATCGCTTTGGTGAGGTCAAACTTCACCTCGCCAGTGGTCACGCCGAATTCCGGCGCTTCTTTGGCATGGACATAATGTTTGGCGGAATTAAGCAGGGTTTTGGTCGGGATACAGCCCCAGTTGAGGCAGACGCCGCCAAGATGTTCTTTTTCAACCAGCAAAACTTTTTTACCGAGGTGGCCCGCGCGTTCAGCCATCACATAGCCGCCGGGCCCGGCACCGATAATAATAATATCATACATGATCAACTCCTTTATATTTAAGATTTGCAAGTGCTTCGCGCATGGCAGCGAGGAACCGTCCGGCAGGTGCACCGTCGGTTGCGCAATGGTTAAAGGTAATCGAAAGCCCCAGATGCGGAATGAAATCAACGCCGCCGTCTTTCTTCAAGACCGGCTTAAGTTGCACCGAGCAGATGCCGAGAATACCGACTTCCGGTGCGTTGAGCACCGGCGTGAACATCTCGATGCCCGCCGCACCGAGGTTGGTGACCGTGAAGGTTCCGCCCTTGAGCGCGTCCGGATCGATCGTGCCTTTAATGCAGGCTGAACCAAGCCGTTTGGCTTCGGCGGAGATTTCTTCGAGCGAAAGCTTATTAGCAAAGCGGATCACCGGAACCATCAGGCCGCGCGGCGTATCGACCGCAAACCCGAGGTGCACGTTTTCGAACTGCACCAGCTTATCACCCAGCCAGTACGCGTTGATCTCGGGGAATTTCACCAGCGTCTGAGCGACTTCGTACAGAACCAAATCATTGATCGTAATGCCCGACTTGTCAGAAGAATCCTTGAACTGCTTACGGGCAGCCAGAAGGGCGCGCGCATCGGCGGACGTATGCATCGTAAGCTGCGCCGTGGTCTGCATCGAAGAAAGCATGCGGGCGGCGACCACTTTGCGAACGCCTTTGACCGCGATTTCTTTCAGTGCGCCCATCGTCTCTTCGCTGTACGAAACCGATGGAACTGCTGGAGCGAGCGATGTGGAAGGAGCCTGAACGTCGACGGCAAGAACCCGTCCGCCGATTCCGCTTCCAACCTTTGGAAGCGCGGCGAGTTTCGTCAGCGCGGCGGAAGAAAGCGGAGCCTGACCGGTCAGCGCGGCCTTCACATCGCGCTCGATCACGCGGCCTTCGGGGCCGGAACCGGCGAGCGTCGAAGCATCGACGCTCTTCGCCTTTGCCAAATTTCTGGCTCTTGGCGACACGCTGGAGGATGTTCCGGAAGACGGAAGACTGATGACTGAAGACGGGATTTTTACCTCTGCTTTCGGTGCAGCAACCGGAGTGCTATCCTCTGTCTTCTGACTTCTGACCTCTGATGTTCCGGGGCGTAGCCCCGAAACATCCTCGCCCGACCCGCCGATGGCGGCGATCACCTTGAGCACTTCAACGTCGGAGTCGGCCGGATAAAAAATTCCAAGCACCGTGCCCGCAACTGGGGCGGGAACTTCAAACGTCGCTTTGTCGGTTTCGACCTCACAGAGCGCCTGACCTTCGGTGACCGTGTCACCTTCTTTCACTTTCCATCCGACGATAATGCAGGATTCAACGGACTGACCCTGCCGGGGCATTAGAACTTCTGTTGCCATATATAATTCTCCTTACAGTTGCGCTTTATAAATACTTACCTTCGCTTCACGCAGATCCTTCTCAAATTCAACGCTCAATCCCGAATCGGTAATCAATCCATTCACGCCGTTAAACGGCAGAATCCGGGCGAACCCCGGTTTGCCAAATTTGCTGGAGTCGCAGATGGCATAAACCTGCTTCGCCTGTTCGGCCATTTTGCGCACCAGATCTGCACTCTCTACCAGATGCGCCGTAAATCCGTGCTTCACAGAAATTCCGTCGACTCCGATAAACGCCTTGGAGACAAAAACCTGATCGAGCGCCTGTATTGCCAGCGGGCCGACCAGCCCTTCTTCGGACGGACGGAATTCGCCGCCCACCAGCGTGACACGCAGTTGCGGATTGGTCCGGGCATACGTCAACAGCAGCGTGTTGTTGGTGACAATGTGCACATTGCGCCGCCCGAGCAGATATTTGGCAATCAGCGCCGTGGTCGTGCCGGCAGAGATAATGACGGTGTCACCATCCCCGATTTTTTCGGCGGCGATTTTGGCTATCGCCGACTTGCGGTCTTTATCCTGTCGCATCCGCGCCAGAATCTGCGGATGAAAGGCCGGCATCGCGCCGCCATGCGTACGTATAATCAATCCCTCTTCTTCCAGTGTCGCAAGGTCGATACGAATCGTGACAACGCTTACACCCAGTGTTTGCGCAAGTGCCGAAACACTCACTTCACTGTCTTCAGTAAGCATATCCAGAATGGCTTTTTTTCTGTCCGAAAATGATGCTGTCATATCGCCAACCCTTCCTTTGGCAATCGAATATGTTTTTTATAACCTTCATATATGCTTCTAATCAATAAAAATATTTTTTATCGAAACTGTCGCAGAATACCCCGCGACTTGCCGCGGGGATGAATGTGGGGCGGGACCCAGCGTCATCATACAAGGAACTCATAAACAATACCGGCAGAACGATCAAAAGGCAAATTGGTTATCACGATCAGACTGGTCCGTTCATAAGCCCGGCTGACCACTTCAAAGAGCAGTTCTGCTCCCAGCTTGGCGAACGGGACATACCGCCGCCTTTACCACTCTGGTAAACCCGGCGAGCAAAATTCGTGAACAGCGGACTTGACCATAAACCCGCTTCCGCCTACTTTCCGCCGCTGATGCAGAAAGCGCAGGGAAAGTGCCGTGAGAACCGGCCGCTGTCGCGCAACCGTTAAAGTCGGAATACCGCCTTTCTGCCGAACCCTGAATCCGCCTCCGCGTAAGAGGCAGAAAGGCATCATGAAGAAATGGATCCTCACCGCCGCGTTGAGCGGCTACCTGTTCACCGGCACCTTTGCCGAAACTACAAACACCAACACCGTCGCGGAAGCAGAACGCATTATTGTCACCGCCACCCGCAGTGCCAACGACGTGCGCAATGTGCCGGGCAATCCATCGGTCGTCACCGCACAGGACATCGCCGACGGGCACTACACCTCCGTTCCCGAAGCATTAGAAAAAAAGACCGGAATCTTTTTCCGCAACTATGCCGACAATCCGTCGCAGGCCAGCGTGGACATTCGCGGATTTGGCGGCGACAACCCGCACGGCAAAGTGCTGGTGCTCGTCAACGGACGTAAGCTGAACCGTCCGGACATGGCGGTTATCAACTGGGCCCAGATTCCGATGCAGGCCGTAGAGCGCATCGAAGTTGTTCGCGGCCCCAACTCGGTTCTTTACGGCGATCACGCCGTCGGCGGCGTTATCAATATCATCACTCGCGACGGCGCAGATATTCCGGAAACTTCGCTTCAAGCGTCGGCGGGAAGTTACGGAGCGTATGATCAAAATGTGGTCACCTCTGGAAAACTGGACGGACTTGGATATGTTGCAACCGCCGGACACCAGTCCGGCGACGGCTATCGCGACCGCTCTGCCTACGATACATCCTCCGGCAGTCTCCGTCTTAGCGGCAACATCAGCGAACAGATTTCCGCCTACGCCGAAGGTTCCATCATAAAAGAACAGCATGAACTGCCGGGTGCACTCACAAATTTAGTTACGCAAAACCGGCGACAGTCTACAAAACCTGCCGATGAAGCCGACGAAACCTATTATGCCTTCAACACCGGCATTAAAGTCGTGCCGACGGATGAACTGGTTTTTGATTTAGATGGCGGCATTTCCAGTAAAGACCTAAAGGCCGATATGGCTTCCTACTGGATACCCTCGTACTACAATTACAAAATCAACAGCTACACTCTCTCGCCAAAAGTCACTCTGCTGACGCCGGTCGCCAATATGGATAATGAGTTTATCCTCGGCAGTGATCTTGCGCGGGAAACCCTCGCTACAAAGAAATTCAATGACCAGAGACGCACATTGCTGGCCACCGACACGAAGGTCACCAAGGACCTGATCGGCGGATATGTTGCCGACACCCTCAGCTTAACCGACAAGCTTCTTCTGAGCGGCGGCGCACGTCTTGAACAGAATAAAGTCAATGCCCACCACGAAAATGGCACAGGTGTAACGCAATACGATGACTCCCAAACCCGCACAGAAAAAGCGTGGCAGACGGCGCTCAATTGGATGCCGACCGATACGGTCAAACTGTTTACCAGTGTCAAAAGCACTTACCGTTATCCATTCATTGATGAACAGGCTATCTACTCCGGAGGCTACTGGCCTGATGTCTTCAATAAAGACCTCAAACCTGAAACCGGCATCAACTACGAAACCGGCGTTGAAGTCACGCCGGTTTCAAACGTGGTGTTGCAGGCAACCGCCTTTCAAACCGATATGAAAAACGAAATTGCCGCGGGTGCTGGGAAAAATGAAAATCTAGACGAAACTACCCACAGAGGTATCGAACTGCACGCTGGTTATAAGAACGAATACTTTGCGCTCGACGGTTACTATACCTGGCTTCAGTCCGAGTTCACCGCCGGAGTGAATGACGGCAACGAGATTCCGTGGGTTCCGCAGAACAAGATCGACATCAATCTTGCGCTGTTCCTGACCGACGCACTGACCCTCAACACGCACATGAGCTACATGGGCGGCATGGCACCGCTGGGCGACAACAGCAACAGCTCTGCTGCCAGACAGTCGGACTACACCATCTTCGACTCACTGCTTGAATACAAACTGCCGATCAAAAAATTCGAAACCAAAGTTTTCGCCGGAGTGGACAACATCTTCGCAACCAAATACAACTTCCTCGTCACTGATTATGGTTGGGGCTCAGACTATTACGGTTACTATCCTGCGCCGGAGCGAACGTATAAAGCCGGGCTGAACCTCAAATTCTAATGGTCATGAAATGCATAGCGTTGCTCGCCGCCGCCCTGCTCCTCGCGGGGTGCGGAGAGCGGCGTGAACCGAATCAACACACCGGACTGAGAATCGTAGCAATCGCACCCAATATCGCCGAAATCCTTTACGCGCTCGGTTTAAGCAATGCAGTCGTCGGAGTCAGTAGCTACACGGTCTATCCGCCGGAGGCCGCGCAGAAACCGTCCGTCGGCGGAACCTACGACCCGAACTTCGAAATGATCGTTGCGCTCCAGCCCGATCTGGTCGTCGGACTTGAAACGCAGAAAGACATTGCGGCGCAGCTCAAAGCGCTCGGCATTCCGTTTCTTGGCGTGGCGCACGAACATATCAGCGAAATCATGCAGTCGATTCTCACCATTGGCAAAGCCTGCGGAGCGGAAGCCGAAGCGCAGCATCTTTTTCAATCCTTGCAAAAACAGCTCGCCGATATTTCTGCGGGTTGCACAAATAGCGGAACGCGCGTTCTCGTTTGCGTCGGACACGACGAAAG
>CAZSSI010000036.1:0-11622 GCA_964609345.1 uncultured Verrucomicrobiota bacterium
ACGGGGGTTCGATTCCCCCCGCCTCCACCATTTTAAATTCCGATCAACGCGGACGACGGCTGGGCGAAAACGATCCGCCTTTATGCGTCGGACGCGGCGAACGGCTTTGCTCTCTTCCGCCACCTTGCGCTGGACGTCCACCGCCGGAACGGCGATGCCCCTGCCGACCCTTTGGTTCGGGGCGGGCATCGGAACCGGTAGCCAGTCGCGCGGTTTCAGAATGATATTTGTGCGTCTTGTCCACGGGAACGGTTTTACGGATCAGCTTTTCGATGTCGCGCAGAAAGTCGCGTTCGCGGGCGGAGCAGAAAGCAACGGCGTCGCCGTCGGTTCCGGCGCGGGCCGTGCGGCCGATGCGGTGAACGTAAGTTTCCGGTTCTTCCGGCAGATCGTAGTTCACGACGTGCGTGATACCATCAACGTCGAGGCCGCGGGCGGCGATGTCGGTGGCGACCATGGCGCGCAGTTTGCCGGTCTTGAAATTATGCAACGCCGTCGTGCGGGCGTTCTGCGATTTATTACCATGAATGGCGGCGGCGCTAATGCCCGCCTGAATAAGCTGTCGAACCACTTTGTCCGCGCCGTGTTTGGTGCGAGTGAACACGATGACTTTGTCCATGTTGTGGTCGGTAATCAGATCAATCAGCAACTCATCCTTGTTTTCTTTATCAACAAACATCAGTTTCTGCGCGATGCGCTCAACCGTCGGCTGACCCGGATCAATGGTGATTTGAACGGGATCGTGCAGCAGTTCTTTGGCGAGGCTCGCAACCACCGGCGGCATCGTTGCCGAGAAAAAAAGCGAGTGGCGTTTTTTCGGCAGCTTGGCGATCACTTTGCGGACAGAGGGAATAAAACCCATGTCGAGCATGCGGTCGGCTTCGTCGAGAATGAACAGCTCGACCATGTCGAGTTTGATATGACCCTGCTGCATCAAGTCGAGCAGACGGCCTGGCGTGGCGACCACCACATCGAGTCCGCGCCGCATCGCCTGAACCTGCGGGTTCTGTCCAACACCGCCGAAAATCACCGTATGGGTGACATTCAGGTGGCGACCGTAGGTCTTGATGCTGTCGCCGATCTGGGCGGCCAGTTCGCGCGTCGGAGTCAAAATCAGCGCGCGCGGTTTCCCGCCTGCTGCGGTTTTCTTATTCTCCGTCATCTCCTGCAACAGCGGCAGAGTGAACGCGGCGGTCTTGCCGGTACCGGTCTGGGCGCAACCCAGCAGGTCGCGGCCTTCCAGCAGATGCGGAATCGCCTGCTGCTGAATGGGTGTGGGAATGGTGTAGCCTTCTTCGGCCACAGCGCGTTGCAACGGCTCAATTAGAGCCGCGAATACATTTTGTGATTTCATGAACCTTCTTTTCCGTCCGGAATATTAAAAAACTCTCTGCCTGCCGGACGTGTAGGGAAAGAAGATGCCGCGCTGTTCGCGGCGTGCGACCCGCAGATGCAGGTCAATTGAGCGGAGGGTTGTAGGCTTCTGCCGCCAATGTGTCAACTTATCTTCTGTTCGAAATCTATTGGCGAGAATTCGCGTCCATTCGAGGTTTAGATTGAACTTTTGTATTCCATCGGGGCGGAAGGCAGGTAGAATCCGGCGCATGAGTTGGTATCTTACACTTCTGGTTTGCGGGTTGTTTCTGATCGGCGTGGAGATTTTTATCCCCGGCGGCGTGGTGGGTATTGCCGGTGCGGCGGCGCTGATCGGTGCGGCGGCAATGGGCTTTATGATTTTCCCGCTCTGGCTCGGCTGGCTGAGCCTGTTCTTCATTCTTGTGATGTCCGCCGTTGCGGCGTTTATCTGGATGAAATATTTCCCGAAGAGCCGGATGGGCAAGGCGCTTTCGCTGACGCAGCACATTTCGAAAAAGGATCAGGACGATTCCACATGGAAGTCCGGCATGAAAGGCACCGCGCTGAGTGCATTGCGTCCAGCTGGCAAAGCGATGCTCGAAGGTCAGCTTGCCGATGTAATCGCCGACAACGGAACGTGGATTGAACAGAATTCCGCCATCGAAGTCACCAAGGTGGCTGGCAACAGAGTTTATGTGAGGAAAACGGAAAAATGAGATACGGGATGCGACATGCGGGATTCGGGATCGTGCTGGCGGTACTGCTTGCGGTGCACGGCGCGAGTGCCATTGAGTTTATTCAGCGGGATCAGTTTATCAGCAGCGATGCCGAAACGCTGCGCGATGAAATGTGGATTTCGGCGCCGACCATCACGATCAGCGGCGAAGCGCTCGATGATTTGTTCGCGGCGGGCAACATCCTCGACCTGCGCGGAAATTTTAAAAGCGACGTCTGGGGTTGCGGCACTCAGGTAATCGCTGCGGGTCGTTTTAGCGATCATGTGCGACTGGTAGCCAAAATGTTGCAGGTTTCCGGAACGCTCGGCAACTCGCTGACAACGATTGGCACCACCGTGAAGATTGATCCGACTGCCGTGATTGCAAAAAACATGCTTTGTTTTGGCGAAACGATTATCAGCGAAGGCACCGTCGGCGGCAACGTGCGGATTGTGGCGCAGCAGGCGACACTCGGCGGAAAGATCGCCGGTAATGTCTCCATCACCGCGCAAGAGATTGTGATTCTGCCCGGCACCGTGATTGGCGGAAACCTGAACTACACTTCACCTAAAGAATTGGTGCTTTCCCCGTCCGTCATGCTGGGCGGCAAGCTGGACCGTACGTTTGAAGTCCCGCCACCAAAGCAATACCTGAATCCGAATCTGGCCGGTCATTTCGTTTTTGCGCTTGCCGCTCTACTGACCGGACTGGCTTTCAGTTCGGTCTTCTCCGGCTACAGCACCAACTCTGTCCAGTTATTGCGCACATCGCGCAGTACCTGCTTGCTCATCGGATTCGCCGCGCTGTTTCTTATTCCGCTGAGTGCCTTCCTGCTTCTTTTCACCCTCATCGGGGCGCCGCTGAGTATTCTGCTGTTTCTTTTCTATCTCATCCTGCTTTACCTCAGTAAAATCGCGGTCGGCTTCTGGCTCGGCGCGCTGATTCTGCGCCGCAAGGAAATTACAAAACAAAACCGGGCGGGCGCACTGGCTCTTGGATTGCTGGTCATCTACACCCTGACTGCCGTCACCGCCCTCTCTTTCATCATCAACGTTCTGGTCGCTGTCGCCGGTCTCGGCGCACTGCTACTCGCTCTTTTCAGGAAACCGGTGCTGATCATTCAGGCACCAACTGATATAAAGTAATCAACAACGGAGGAAATCATCATGGGAAGCATATTGGGCATCTTTTTATTGGTCGTCGTCTTTGTCTTTGCGGCGGTCATTCTATCCGTACTCGCGGTCTGGGTTCAGGCCTGGGGTTCCGGCGCGCCGATCAAACTCTACAACCTGATCGGGATGAAACTCCTGCGCAAGGTGCCGGTCACATTGATTGCCCGCGCCCGTATTCAGGCCATCAAAGCCGGAATTGATATCAGCAGCGACCTGCTCGAAGCGCATTACCTCGCCCGCGGCAACGTCGTCAACGTGGTACAAGCACTGATCGCCGCCGATAAAGCCAACATTGAACTGAGCTTCCAGCAGGCTGCCGCCATCGACCTCGCCGGTCGCGACATTCTCGACGCCGTCACCACCAGCGTTAACCCGAAGGTCATCGACTGCCCGAACCCGAAACAGGGAACAACCTTCCTCGACGCCGTTGCCAAAGACGGTATCCGCCTGCTCATCAAAGCGCGCGTCACGGTTCGCACCAATCTTGACCAACTCGTCGGCGGCGCAACCGAAGAAACCATTATCGCCCGCGTCGGCCAAGGCATTGTCAGCGCCGTCGGTTCGATGTCATCCTATAAGAACGCTCTTGAAAACCCCGACCAGATTAGCCGCAAGGTGCTCGACAGCGGACTCGACGCGCAGACTGCGTTCGAAATCGTCTCGATTGATATCGCCGACGTCAGCGTCGCCGGAACCGCCAATACCGCCAACGTCGGCGCCATGCTCGAAACCGAGCGTGCGGAAGCCGACAAGAAAATGCGTCAGGCCGAAGCCGAAGGCCGCCGTGCCATGGCCATCGCCACCGAACAGGAAATGCGCGCCCGCGTTCAGGAAATGCAGGCCAAAGTAATTGAAGCTCAAGCACAGGTTCCGCTGGCTATCGCTCAGGCCTTCAAAGAAGGTCACCTCGGCGTAATGGATTTCTACCGGATGCAGAATGTTATGGCCGACACCTCCATGCGCGAATCGCTGGCTGGCGGCGACGAACATAAGAAAGACTAAACATGGCTGAACCGGTCAAAGCGGAGGGTTTGATTTGGCTGATCGTCGGCGTTTTCTGGGTTATTGCCCAGATCGCCGGCGCGGCAGCCAAAAAGAATCAGCCGCGCCCGCTGGGAACAGATTCGGAATCCGAAGACGTTCCCCGCGATCCGCCTACCCTGAGCAATGTCGATGGGTTTGCCGAGTTGCTTCGGAAAATGGCTAGCGCACAGCCGATTGAAGAGACTATGCCGGAACCAGCACCGGTATTTGCTCAGCAACCTCCGCGCCGCCGGATCGATATTGAGAAACTGCCGGACATGAAGCCGTTTCGCCGTGAACCTCTTTCACCAGAACCGGTCGCCAAAGCAATCAAAATTCCGGAAGCTGACCTCCGCCCGAAAATGAGCGCCTTCCGCAACAGCGTTCCGTCGATAAAAATGCCAGCAATGAATCTGAGTTTCCATGGCTCAGAAACTTCCGTTAAAAATGTTCCAAATTTGGCAAAAATTTTAAATTCAACCGACAAGACATCCGTCCGTCGCGCTATGCTTGGGCACATCATTTTTTCTCCGCCCAAGGCTCTTAGCCGTACGTCTGAGTAACAGCAGAATTCCGGGTTCTGGAAGCCCCGCTATAAAAGTGAACGAACAGCTTGCTGAGGTTGCTGATTAGGTATACAAACTGCGCGCGAAATTGGTGCCAGAATATCTGCTGGGTAATAAATAAAGCGGGGTGATTTCATGATAACGTCCTACCGAATCGAATCAGCGCAACTCGTGCCAAGCACTATTGATGAAGCAAATGTGTTAATCTGCTGCGAGCCGACCGATACGGAAAAAGCATCGCTGCTGGCCCAGTTCGACCTGGATCCCTTCGATATGGAGGCGATCTATGACTCCGATGAGGTTCCCCGTGTCGAAAACACACCCGATGGAACCTTTATGATCTGGAAACGCCCCGATAATGTTTCCCGAAGTGAAACCATCCAATTCGAGGTCTCGTCGCTCGGCATCGTGATTCAGCATAACAAAGTAGCTCTGATTATTCCTAAAGGTGACTTTTCCCTAAAAGGCCGGGAATTCAAGCGGATTGACTCTGTTTGGGACTGTGTCCTGCGGGTGTTGCTCCTTACCGTCCACCATTATCAAGGTCATCTTAAAGCCATCAAGATGATGTCTCAGGATTTACAGGTTAAAATTGTCAGATCCATGGAGAATAAATATCTGCTTCAGATGTTCTCGCTCGGTGAGAGTCTGATTTATTACCACAACGCACTGGAGGCAAACCTCGCCGTGCTGACGAAACTCCATGCCGCCGCCGACCGGCTGAAGCTCACCGCCGACCAGATCGAGCTTTTCGATGATGTCATCATCGAAAATCAGCAAGCCAGCAAACAGGCCGGCATCTATTCAACCGTTCTGTCCGGCTTGATGGATGCCCGCGGAACGATCATCAACAATAACATGGGCGTCCTGCTGAAAAACCTCACCCTCATCAACGTTGTATTCCTTCCGCTCAACCTTATTGCCAGCATGGGCGGAATGTCGGAATTCAGCGAGATAACAAAGGGTCTTGACTGGCGCATTTCATACGGACTTTTTTCACTGGCGATGATCTTTCTCGGTTGGGCCATATGGTGGTGGCTGAAAAAAATCCTGGATCGGAATCAAACCCGCCGCCGATAAGCAATCCCTCCATCCTGTAATTAATATCCCTCTTGGGGAGATTATCGTCGCTATTCATGCACCGAAGTTCATACTTCAGTTGTCTATGAATATTACCCCTCCAAAAATCATTCAGGGCGGAATGGGTGCCAGTATTTCGAACTGGCGTCTGGCTCAGGCCGTATCCCGGATTGGTCAGCTCGGTGTCATTTCCGGCACGGCGCTTGACGGAGTTTTAACGCGGCGTCTTCAGGACGGCGACCCGGAAGGTCTCGTCCGCCGTGCGCTGGAGCATTTCCCCTTCCCCTGCATGGCCCAGCGCGTTTTAGACGCCTTCTTCATTCCCGGCGGAAAACCCAAAGAGACGCCGTACCGGAAATACCCAATGCACGACCTTGAAGGTCGGCGCGAACCACTGGAACTTTGTATTGTCGGTAATTTCGTCGAGGTTTTCCTGGCTCGGGAAGGCCATTCCAATCCGGTCGGCATCAATTACCTAGAAAAGATCCAGCTCCCTCATCTGGCCGCAATCTACGGCGCCTTGCTGGCAGGTGTCGCCGTCATCATTATGGGCGCAGGCATTCCGCTGTCTATCCCCGGCGTTCTGACCGCGCTGACCCAGCATGAACAAGCGGAATATCCGATCTATATCGCCGGTGTCGACGGAAAAGGCGAAACCATCAACCTGTCTTTTGATCCTGCTCAATTTATTGAGAACATCCCTTTACCGGCAGTGCTTCGACGCCCCGACTTCCTGCCGATTGTTTCTTCGGAAGCGTTGGCCGCAATTCTCCTGAAAAAAGCTAACGGCCCGATTGACGGGTTCATCGTTGAAGGCAATTTGGCGGGCGGGCACAACGCGCCGCCGCGCGGACGAGGCCCTTTGAGCGACGAGGGTGAACCCGTCTATGGTTCGCGTGATATTGCAAATCTGGCGGCATTCCGCGAGTTCGGTCTACCGTTCTGGCTGGCTGGCTCATTTGGCTCGGCGGAAGGATTGAAGCTGGCCCTGGCCGAAGGGGCTTGCGGCGTTCAAGTGGGAACCGCCTTTGCGCTTTGTGAAGAATCCGGATTGATGCCCGAGGCGCGCCGGAAATTGATCCGCCTCTCACTTGCCGGTGAATCGCACGTCTTCACGGATCCTCTCGCATCGCCGACCGGATTTCCGTTTAAAGTGGTGGAGTTGCCAGGAAGTCTGTCCAACGGGGCTGTCTATGAGAACCGTCAGCGTGTGTGCGACCTCGGCATTCTGCGCCAGCCCTACCGACGCGCCGACGGAACAATCGGCTACCGTTGCCCGGCTGAACCTGCCGACACCTATGTGGCAAAAGGCGGGCAGAGAGAAGACACCGTTGGACGCAAATGCCTTTGCAATGCACTCATCGCCAATGTCGGAATGCCCCAGCGTCTATCGGACGGAACTGACGAGCTCTGCCTGATCACAATGGGTGATGACCTAGCCAGTGTCGGCCAGTTCTGTTCGTCCGGCAGTCTGGATTTTTCCGCCGCCGACGTTGTACGCATTCTGCTCGAAAAATCCTGCGGTTGACGCTGGAGACTTGCCGAGCCCGCCGTTCGTCGTTACCTTCTCCGGATGAAAACACCTTCGAATAAACAGCTTCTGGATGTCTGCATGGAGGCCGCACGCACGGCAGGCGAACACGCCCTGAAAAACATTCATCGTCGCGAGGAGATCGCCCAAAGTTTCGATCACGATGTGAAACTGATCATGGACAGTGAATGTCAGCGTGTGGCCGAAGGCGTTATTCACCGGCACTTTCCCGACCATGCTATTCTCGGCGAAGAAGGCTCCATTGCCAGTGAACATGCATTCGAGTGGGTCATCGACCCGATTGACGGCACCGCCAATTACACGCGGGGGCTTCCCTACTGGTGCTGTTCGATCGCCGTACGGTGCGACAGTGAAATTCTGGCCGGTTGCGTTTTCGTTCCCGTGCTGAACGAGTGCTACACCGCCACCGTGGACAGCCCCGCACTTTGCAACGGCGAACCGATTCGCGTTTCAAACGTTTCGAACCTTGCGGAAGCGACATTCTTCGCCGGGCTCACCAAGGATATTGATCCGCGTTCGCTCGCCTTTTTCAGCGACACGGCTCCGCGCGTCAGCAAAATCCGGATGCTCGGCTCGGCGGCGATCGATCTCTGCCACATCGCCTGCGGCCGGTCGGACGGTTATTTCGAAGCCGGACTTTACTTCTGGGATGTCGCCGCCGCCGGACTGATTGCCGAACGCGCTGGAGCCGTCTGCACCGCCTATCCGCGTAACGAAGAACACGGCCTGCGCTTTCTCTGTACGACTCCGCATATCCACTCCGCCGCACGGGAGCTGGTTGAAAAACACTTCGGGTGAGAAAAATATTCAATGCTCAATTTTCAATATTCAATCCACAATAAAACCCATACTGGATATCTCAACCTGAACATTGCACATTGAATATTGTGTATTGATGATTCAGGTTTCTTTGCGGAACCCAACACATGAAAAAACAAAAAAAACCAAAATCCATTCCTGACCTGCACTATCTCTACGAAGCTTCTGTGCAGGGCGTTGAAACCGATGTGGATTTCGCGGCGCGGATTTTTAGAAATAAAAACGGGTACAAGCCGAACGATCTGCGCGAAGATTTTTGCGGCACCGCCGCCCTCGCCTGCGAATGGGTGCGCCGCTCGCCGCACCATCGCGCGTGGGGCGTGGATTTTGACCGGCCGACACTCGACTGGGGTATTGCCCACAACGTGACACAACTCGACTCAACTGCTGGCAAATTAAACCTGCTTTGCGCCGACGTTCTGAAAGTCAAAACACCACCGGTCGATCTGGTGATTGCGCTTAATTTTTCCTACTGCGTTTTCAAGACACGTGAACTGCTGCTCACTTATTTCAAACGGGTGCACGGCGCGCTGAAAAAAGACGGCCTGTTTATCATGGATATCTACGGCGGCACCGAAGCGATTGCCGCCAAGCTCGAACCGCGCAAGGTGGATGCTTTTACCGCCGCCGACGGAACAAAAGTTCCTTCGTTTAAATACATCTGGGATCAGGCCGAATATAACGTGATCGATCATCACGTCGTGAACTACATCCATTTTGACATTCCACGAGTCGGTAAAATCAAAAAAGCATTCACCTACGACTGGCGTCTCTGGACTCTGCCGGAGTTGCAGGAACTGCTGATTGAAGCCGGATTTAAATCGGCCGAAATTTATCTGCATGACTGGACCAAAGACGGCGAATCGGACGATATCTACCGCCGCCGCACCCGTTACGAAAACGCCCTCGGATGGGTCGCCTACGTTGTCGGGATCAAATAACCTTACACCGTTTTCCAGTTTACTTCCCCGTAGCTCCTGCCAATAATGAAGACGTAAACAGAAAGGGGTTATAAATGAAAATCTTATCAACCGTTGACTTTTCGACGACATCAGAAACTATTTTGCGCATAACAAAAACCTATGCAAATAAGCTGGATGCCGAGGTATTCCTGATTCATGCAGAGCCGTCGCAAACTGATAACGACAATCTGGAGCATGATACAAAACCGGAATCGATGCGTTTAAAAAAAGACGCGTTAGCCCTGGAAAAGGCCGGTGTAAAAGTAACTCCGGTTTTCATACAGGGCCCGGCCTGTGAAACCATTCTCGCGGAAGCGATACGGCTAAAAGTCGATTTGGTTATCATCGGTGCGCATGGACATGGCGGAACGAATTGCAAGGTTTCGGTAGGCAGCATAAGCGAATGCATTCTGTTCAGATCGAAGATACCGGTGCTGGTGGTTCCGCTCCGATTTTAAACCGATCGGCATCGTTTTCCAGCGCTAACAAAAGTCTAAAATTTTTTTAGTATTAAGAGCTTTTGTGCTTGCCTTTTTCAAACTCAAAAAATTTCGGCAACTTCACGAAAAAACCCTGTAAAATAAGGGTTTTTTTTTGTTTTTTTACCCAGTTTTCGGTAGTCAATTTCTGGACATTTCTATAGAATGCGTCCTTTGGAATTTGAGGGGAAAAAGAGCCTTATGTCAGACGAAACTATTGAGCAGCAACCGAAGAAATCCGCCGGATACGGCGCAGATCAAATCACCGTTCTCGAAGGGATGGCCGCCGTCCGCAAACGCCCCGCCATGTACATTGGCGACACTGGCGTGCGCGGGTACCATCACTGCGTTTATGAGGTCGTTGACAACTCCATTGACGAAGCGCTGGCCGGATATTGCACGCATGTCGATGTCACAATCAACTCCGACGGCTCGCTCACAGTCACCGACGACGGCCGCGGCATTCCGGTGGACATGCACCCGACCGAACACAAACCGGCGGTTGAAGTGGTTCTAACGGTACTGCACGCAGGTGGCAAGTTCGACAATGATTCCTACAAGGTTTCCGGCGGTCTGCATGGCGTCGGCGTATCCTGCGTCAATGCGCTTTCCGAATGGCTCGAAGTCGAAGTCTGCCGCAATGGACAGGTTTATCATCAGCGTTTCAAACGCGGAGCAACAGCATCACAGCTCGAAGTCATCGGGAAAACCCAGAAGACCGGAACCAAGGTTACCTTCAAGCTCGATCATGAAATCTTCACCCATGAAGGTTTCCAGTGGGATATTCTGGCTTCGCGCCTGCGCGAACTGGCTTTCCTGAACCGCGGCGTACGCATCCGTCTAACGCAAGAGGAACCGGCACGCGAAGAAATTTTTGAATACGAAGGTGGCATCTGCGAATTCGTGCGCCACCTGAACAAAGGCAAGGTGCCGATTCATCCGGATGTAATTTATTTTCAGTGCGAAAAGGATGGGGTTACCGCTGAGATCGCTATGCAATACAGCGATTCGTACAATGAAAGCATTTACAGTTTCGCCAACAACATCAACACCATCGAAGGTGGTACGCATCTTTCCGGTTTCCGCAGTGCCCTCACCCGTACCGTCAACCAGTACGCACGCAACAGCAAGCTGATCAAAGACGATAAACAGGCGATGAGCGGCGACGATATCCGCGAGGGCCTCACCGCCGTCATCAGCGTTAAAATTCCCAACCCGCAGTTTGAAGGCCAGACCAAGACCAAGCTCGGCAACGGCGAAGTGCAAGGAATTGTCGAAGCGATCGTCAACGAGGAACTGGGCACCTACTTTGAAGAAAACCCGTCCGTCGCCCGCGGCCTGATCGAAAAGGCTGTACTGGCGGCCCGCGCCCGCGACGCCGCGCGTAAAGCCCGCGACCTGACCCGCCGCAAAGGCGCACTCGAAAGCGGCGGTCTGCCCGGCAAGTTGGCCGACTGTTCCAGCCGCGACCCGGCGCTATGCGAGCTCTACATCGTAGAAGGTGACTCCGCCGGTGGTTCCGCCAAGCAGGGTCGCGACCGCGAGTTTCAGGCCATCCTTCCGGTGAAGGGTAAAGTTATCAACGTCGAAAAAGCCCGGCTGGACAAGGTGCTGGCCAATGAAGAAATCCGCACCATGATCACCGCCATCGGAACCGGAATCGGCACCGACGAGTTTGATCTGAGCAAGACGCGCTACAACACGATTGTCATCATGACCGACGCCGACGTGGACGGCGCGCACATCCGCACCCTGCTGCTGACATTCTTCTACCGCCAGATGCCGCAACTGATTGAAGCGGGCTACATCTACATTGCCCAGCCGCCGCTCTACAAAATCAAGCGCAAGAAGCGCGAGGAGTACATTGAGAGCGAAGCGCATCTGACCCGCATCCTGC
>CAZSSI010000037.1:0-11079 GCA_964609345.1 uncultured Verrucomicrobiota bacterium
CGCCGACGTGTCTGCTGAAAGCCTGCTGAAGCCCGTCAACGATCTCGGCTATGGAGCCTGGACTGCGCGGCTGCAAACACTGAGTATGTACCGCGATTACGAGAATCCTGCTTCCGGTCCCGGCAACGCGTACTCCACAACGGCGGGACTTATGCTCGGCTACACCACGCCGGAGTTGGCCGGATTCAGTGCCGGCATGAGCTGGATTTATGTCGAACCCGTCGACGCCAGTGAGGACAGCAATAATGGCAAATTGCGGCTGCAGAACGGGCGTGTAAATATTTTGAATGAAGCTTGGCTGAAGTACCGTTTTGAGGCGATCGGTCTCACCAATACATTCGTTAAAGCCGGGCGGCAGGTGATGAACGGCGAAGTGTTCCGCTCTGATGAAATCCGCCAGAAGCCGCGCTCGTTTGAAGCGGTTCAGCTGACAACCAAAGATATTCCGTCCACAACACTCACGTTCGGCCATGTCTGGCGAGTCAGTAATGTTTTCGATGATGAGGACAGTTGGAAGTTTAAAAACATCGATGACGCGCTGGCGCCGGGTCGCGGCTATAACAGCAAGGGAATTACCTGGGGCGAGGCAGTGTTCACCGGCGTTACCAATCTGGAAATCGCCGTATATGAGGCGTATGCACACGACATCGCCAATGTTGCCGGCGGTCGCGCACGCTATGCCGTCACTGACAAAACCGCGCTGCTCGGCTACTACCGCCACGAAAATTCGGTACAATCTGCCGAAGAGGCCAGATCCGTTGATACCGACATGTACGGTCTGGCTCTTGAACAGAAGGTCGGCATCGTCACGCTGGAACCCGGCTGGTTCAGCGTTCACGGCGGTAATTTGCTCTTTTCCGAAACCACGACAGGGCTCAATCATCCGCTAGGCAATTCGCTGATGATCTACCCGGGTCAATTTAACAGCGGGGCTGAAACGGCGTATCTGAAGGCGACGACGAAAATCGGCAAGACCTCACTGTATATGCTCTATAACTACACATGGCAGGATCACAGCAAAACGCTGTACGACGGTCAGGAGATCAACTTCGTTGTGAAACATCCGATCACCGAAAATCTGTCCGTTGCTGTTAAAGCCGGCGCAGGCTATCAGGACAGAACGGATGGCAAGCCCAATACAACCGCTACCGATGCCCGCCTGTTTGTGACCTACAACTTTTGAGTGAAAACGCTCACGATTCGCTGAGCCGTTTTTTCGGGGCTTCGAAAAGCATCGCGTGGGCTTCACGCAGAATTTCCGGAATGAGGTCGGCGAAAGGGCTGTTGCGGAGCGCTTCGGTGAGATCGACCCCGTCGAGTTTCGCGGCATTTTGTCCGGGGAACCAGTGCCCGGCCTGACCCATGAGGTTGTAACGCATTTTGCCGAACTCAACCATGTCGAGCCCCTTGGCATAAGTCCAGAGACGCAGAATTTCCGGGATGTTGATTCCACCGGGGGTGTCAACTTGGCGCGGGAGTCCTTCGTGCCAGTGATGTGTCCAGTCGGCGCCGAACGCTTTTTCCAAAGCCTGAAAAAGACGCACTTCAATTTTCCCAACCAACGGAAGTTTTTCTTCCAGATTTTGGACGGCGGCGACGTGTTCAACTAAATCAGACGGACGTGCGGCACCGATGGAAAGCGTATGAACATTCGGGTCGCGCAGGCAGTAGAGGTCGTTGAAAGCCATCGGTGTCAGTGGCTGGCAGAGATCAATCAGCTTCGGCGGCGGCTCGTAAAGCTTTCCGCCTTTATCCACCGGGCTGATGATGAAAACGCCCATGTCGCGTTGAATGGCGGCATCGACCGGCGCGCGGTTGATCGGGTGATAGACGAAGTACCAGTGCAGATTGACGTATTCGAAGAAGCCGGTCTCGATGGCTTTAACAACGAGGTCAGACGGGCCGTGCGTGGAGAAACCGATGTGGCGGCAGCGCCCTTCTTTTTTGAGTTGTTCGAGCGCGGGAAAACATTTTTTCGCCTGTTCCAGCGTTTCTTCGTTGTTGATGCCGTGGATGGCGAGCAGATCGACGTATTCGAGCTGGAGCGCCGCCATGGAGATTTCAAACGTTTCCAGAAATTCGGAGGGCGTGTCTTTTGGGCCGAGCTTGGTCTGGACGATCATTTTGTCGCGCGGCAAAGACGGCAGGAATTTTCCGAGCTGGTATTCTGAGGTGCCGTAGCCGCGGGCGGTTTCGATGTGGTTGATGCCGAGGTCGAGCGCGTAGCGGACGGTGGCTTCGACGTTTTTCTGGTTTTCTTCGGTGACGGAGGCGCGGGCCGCTTCGTCATCCTGCCAGCTTTGCTGGTAGCGCATGCCGCCGCAGGTGATGACAGATAGTTGCAGTTCTGTTTTTCCAAAACGTCGTTTCGGCATATTCATGATTTATCCTCCAAAAGCGACGATGATACTTAATGAAATTGCCGAAAGCACGGTGCTGACGACGATGATGCGCGCGGCCAGCTCGCGGTCACTTTCAAAAATGTCGGCCAGAACATAACTGGCCGTAGCCGTCGGACAAGCCAGAAAGATGAGCAGCATCTGCCGCTCGATCGGCGGAACATTCCAGAGCAAAGCAAGGCCGAGTCCGATCAGCGGTTGAATAAAAACCTTGATGCTGGACGCGGTGATCGAGTGAAGCAGGCCGTTGCCGATTCCTCTGAAGGAAAGCGAAGAACCGATGCTCAGCAACGCGAGCGCGAGCGATGCACTGCCTAGTGCGGAAAGCGAACTCTGGATGGCGACCGGAAAGCCGACTCCGTAGAAATTCAGCAGGAGTCCGGCTACGCAGGCGATCAGCAACGGATTGCTTAATAACTGTTTGACGAACAGATGGATGGTTTGGCCCCGGCTTTGCTGTTTCCGGTCGCTATGCGCCAGCAGGACGGTGACCGATAGAACATTATAAAAGACAATCGCCGGCGCCAGAGCGACAGTCGCCAATGCTTCGACTCCGGGGGTCAGCTTGGACATGGAATAGAGAATCACCGGCAATCCGATAAACGCATTATTGGAGCGTGCCGCGCCCTGAATAAAGGCACCTGCCGACTGAGATTTGAGTTTCAGGATGAATACGGCGAGGTAGCCGATCAGCACGGAACCGCAGGTTGCCGCAATCAAAAGTACGGACATGCGTGTAACGTCGCCGGAATTGAACGTCGCGTTGGTCACTTTATCGAGCA
Organism: uncultured Verrucomicrobiota bacterium; assembly: GCA_964609345.1. GTDB lineage: Bacteria > Verrucomicrobiota > Kiritimatiellia > Kiritimatiellales > Tichowtungiaceae > Tichowtungia. The sequence goes on from CAZSSI010000037.1 coordinate 3,182, forward strand.
GCAGGGCGGGCAAGGCGACCCAATAGGTCAGCCGATTCAGACCCTTGGCGAGCTCGTCAGAAAAAAACCCGGTGCGGCAAAGCAGTTTGCCGAGCGCGATGATCAGAAAGACCGGCATCAGGCTGTTGAGTACGTACATGGCGGGAAGAGTAGAGGCGCGTGCGGGCTGAAACAAGTGGAAAGGCGGCGAACAGTTCCGTTTGACATCATTCGACTTTTACGTAGAATGCGCGCTTCTTTTTCAAGGCGGGATAGCTCAGTTGGTAGAGCAGGGGACTGAAAATCCCCGTGTCCTCGGTTCGATTCCGAGTCTCGCCACCACTTCATCGGCTCCATCAAAACAGCTCGTAAGCCAACACGCTCAACCCGAAGATGGCGGCGGTTTCGGTGCGCAGGATTTGGTTGCCGAATGTAACGGGAATTGCGCCCGCCGCGACGGCGGCGTTCACTTCTTCTTCTGTGAAATCACCTTCCGGACCGATCAGTAGCGCGGCGGTTTTAATTTTTGATTTGTCGAGAGAGCGGAATGCTTCACGGAATGGTTTAGCGTTCGGATGAAGCGAGCCGATGAAAATAGCATCGGCCTTTAACGCCGCGGTGCTGAATTTTTGCAATGGCAGGATTTCCGGCAGCCAGGCGGTGCCGCACTGCTGGGCCGCGTTACGGACAATCGTCTGCCAGCGCTCCATTTGTTTTTCCGGTTCTTTCGAGCGGTTGACTGTATGTGTGCTGACAATCGGCTGAATCCGGCGGATGCCCAGTTCGGTGGCTTTTTGCAGAATGAGTTCAAAGCGGTCGGGTTTACAGACGGCTTGAATCAGCGTGATTTCTACGGCGGGCGGCAGAACGATTTCACGCGCGGTGATCCGGACGGTTACTTCTTTTTTGGTAACGGAATCAACGACACCGTCGGCGCGAGTTCCCTGCCCGTCAAACAGCGTCAGCTCCTGGCCCGCCTCGACGCGCAGTACTTTCGCGAGGTGGTGCGACTCTTCGGGTGAAAGCACAATCAGGTCAGTGCTCAAAGTTCCCGGCGGTGTGTAGGAGTTTATTCTCATGAGAGAGACCCTTTGGAATGATGGAATATTGGAATGGTGGAATAATGCTTTTTCGCCTCCAGTATTCCATCATTCCTCCATTCCATTACTGCTCTTTCTCGAGTGCCCGTTTGTGTTCGTAGAATTTTTCCGCCGCCTTGAGCATCTTCTGTGTCAGCGGGAAATGTTTTTCGGTCAGAACGGCGACGGCTTCTTCCAGCTTTTTCTTTTCCTTGCCGCCGAGTCCCTGCGGAATTTCGATCTGCACCACGACGTGCTGGTCGCCAGTGCCGTAGCGTGGACTGGTGATGCCTTTGCCTTTCATCCGGAACACTTTGCCGTTTTCCGTGCCGGCCGGAATTTTCAGTTCTGCGCCGCCGTGAATGGTTGGAACATGCACCGTGCCGCCGAGCGCGGCGATATGAAACGGCACCGGAACTTCGCAGATGATGTCGAGGTCATTGCGTTTGAAAAACTCGTGTTCCCGGACGTGCAGGACAATGTAAAGATCGCCTGCCGGGCCACCGCGCAGTCCGCCTTCGCCTTTACCGGCGATGCGCAGACGCGAGCCGGTTTCAACGCCGCCGGGAATTTTTACGTCGATGGTGCGCTTGTTGCGAACCAGACCCTGTCCGTGACAGACGGTACAGGGTTTTTCGATGACCTGACCGGCGCCGCGGCAGGTTGGACAGGTTTGGCGGAACTGAATAAAGCCGGCGCCGCTGACCACCTGACCTTGACCGCGGCAGGTCGAGCAGGTTTTCCGTCCGGAGCCCGGTTCCGCGCCGCTGCCTTTGCAGCGGTCGCAAGTTTCGTTGACGTTGATACGGATTTCGCGCGAAGAGCCGAGCACCGCTTCTTCGAAATCGATTTCAAGATCGAAGCGCAAGTCCGCACCTTCCTGCGGTGCGTTGGGGTTTTGTGAACGTCCGCCGCCGCCGAAAAAGTTTTCAAAAATACTACCGCCGCCACCCGAGGCGCCCATGAAAGTTCGCAGGGCTTCTTCGAGGTCGATGCCGCCACCGCCGAACCCACCGTAACTTCCGCCGCCACCGCCGCCGCGTCCCGCGCCGAAGGCGGCGTGGCCGAACTGGTCATATTGCTGGCGTTTTGTTTCGTCGCTCAGGATTTCGTAGGCTTCGGAAACTTCCTTGAATTTTTCTTCCGAGGCTTTATCGCCCGGGTTTTTGTCGGGGTGATACTGAATGGCCATCTTGCGGTAGGCCTTTTTGATTTCCTCCGCAGACGCACCTTTGGCGATACCGAGCACTTCATAGTAATCACGTTTTGCTGATGCCATAATATTTCTCAATCAGTTCTGCGGGTTTATTCCGCTTTTGGAATAATGGAATGCTGGAAGGTGGAATGATGAAAAAGAAATCCCAATATTCCAATGTTCCATTATTCCAATATTCCATTTTCTTCTTTTGGGCCGCTGGAGATGATGACCTGCGCGGCGCGCAGCAGTTTATCGCCGAGCATGTAGCCGCGGCGTACCTGTTCCAAAACGGTCTCCGCCGGTTTATCGGACGGCATGTGCAAAATCGCCTCGTGGCGGTGCGGATTAAACGGTTCGCCGACGGCGTCGATGGCGGTGACGTTAAATTTTTTCAGGACATCCATCAACTGGTTGTAAACCATCCGGAATCCTTCGGTGACGGAGCAGTCGGTTTTATGATCTTCCGCGCTTTTAAATCCCATTTCGAAATGGTCGATGACCGGCAGCATTTCGAGACAGATCGCTTCGTTGGCGAACAGGAAAAGCTCGTTGCGTTCGCGCTGGGTGCGCTTACGGAAATTGTCGAAGTCGGCCTGCAGGCGGAGCAGCTGAAGTTTCAGCGGCTCTTCCGCTTCGACCTCCGGCGTAACGACTTGTTCGGCGGTGGCTTCCGGTTGTTCCGGCGCGTCTTCTTTTTTGTGTTTTTTGTTCATGATTCAGATTCCTCTTCCGGACTTTGTAAAGGCGGTCCAAGGGTTGGAAAAATACGCATTTATGCCGGTTAGTCAATGCCGGACAGAATTAGCGGACTTCGAGAGCGAGCAGCGTCATATCGTCGTACTGCTGCTGCGCCCCGATATGCCGGGCCAGCTTTGAGCGGACCGCCTGAATGAGCGCGTCCACTCCGCCGGCTGTTTCGGTATCAATGGCTTGAAGAAGGTTGGCAGTTCCCCACTCTTCGTTTTTCTCATTGAGCGCTTCAGTGATGCCGTCGGTGTAAACGACTATAACGTCGCCGGGGGCGAGTTGAATGGACGCGTCCCTAATGGCTCCGTCAAAAATTTCTGCATCGGCCAGGCCGATCGCAATGCCGGCAGAATCGAGTGCTTCAGGTGTGCTTTGTCCGGCGTGTTTAAGCAACGGGCGTTCGTGGCCGGCGCGGGCAAATTTCAACTCGCGGGTGCGGGTATTGAAAACCATGTAGAGCATGGTGATGAACATGTCTTCAGCAAGGTTGGCGCTTAGAACACGATTAAGTTCAGAAAGCATGCGTGCTGGACTTTGCTCCTGCGGGGCGCGGGCCCGCAGAACGCCCTGACAAACAGCCATCATCATCGCTCCGCCAATGCCTTTGCCGGAAACGTCGGCAATGGCGATGCCGAGGTGATCATTGTCGATTTGAATGACATCATAATAATCGCCGCCGATGTTGAAAGCGGGCAGATTGCAAGCCGCCAGTTTTACGCCCTCAAGTTGCGGGAGCTGTTGCGGGAGCAGGGAGGCCTGAATCTGCTGGGCGGCCTGCATATCGCGGTCGAGCTGTCGTTTGCGATCCAGGTCGGCTTTGAGTCCGGCATAGTGAACCGGCACCGAGGCCTGATCGGCCATCGCCTGCAGCAGGTTGAGATCGCCAGCAGTGAACGGCTGGCCGTCGGTGCGGTTGGCCAGCGCAATGACGCCGAGCGCTTCGTTACCGAAGCGCATGGGGACAATCAGCAGCGAATGGATTTTAAGGAATTCGTCGGCATAGGTGGGAACTCGTGCGTCGATTTCCGCATCTTCGATGATAATGCCGTTCCCGATCGCGGCGGCAGAACCGACAAGCCCTTCGCCGTCGGCGACCGGGCGGTTTTTTACCAGCGTTTCAAGGTGCTGCGATTTCGCTAGGAGCTGTTCAGTGTGTACCTGATCGGCATCATAGAGCGGCGGGAAGATGCCGGAGACGGCGCGGGCGAAAAGCTGAGTGCGGTCGACATTGTAAAGATAAGCGACGCCTGCCGCGGATTTTCCGGTTTTGGTGGCAAAGAAGAGGATGCGCTTGAGGAGCGATTCGATGTGAATCTCTTCCGCGTCGGCGAATACTTCGCCGATGTTATGAATGAAGTCGAAAATGACCTCACGTTCCTGCCGCAGCGCCAGATTTTGCCGGCGAAGATGGCGGCTCCGGCAGAATATCCGGCAGATCAGGGCGGACAACATTGCGCCGAGTATGAAAATCAAAAGCAGGGTCGCCCAAGATGACGGATGTTCATCCATAACGTAGCTAGTTGAGCCGATCCACATCGGCCTTCAGGTATTCAATGACGCGTTTAAAGCGGGGCCGGTTTTCTTCGCTGAGTTCAACGAGCGTTTCATGAGCCTGCAAGGCGGTTTCGGCCAGATCTTTTTTTGTCGCGGATTTTGTGGGCAGAGATTGTCCAGACTCTGCCGGAAGATCGTGTCCGTGGCTGTGGCTGTAATGCGTGATAACCTGATCTACACCCAACGTGGCCAGCAGCGCTTCGTTTTTTTCTGAAAGGTTGATCAGTTCTAATGTTTGTCCGCCCTGTTTCAGCCGTCCGGAAAGTCCGGCGAGCACGCCCATAAAGGTACTGTCCATGCCGATGCAGTCGGCCAGATCAAGCACCACGGAGGTGACGCGCTGTTTTGCGGAGACTTCAGCAATGAACTTTTTCAACGTGGCGCTCACTTTAAAGGAGCCCCGTCCGGTTACCCGGATAAAAATTTTATCGCCGACAATCGCGGCCTGCAAATCGTCGCTGGGTTGTTCTATTTCAGGCATAAGTCAAAAACTCTCCAATTTCAGGACGGCCAAAGTCTAGTCGGCACCATAAGGCAGTGCAAATGATAAGATGCAAAACCTTATTCCGCCGAATCAATAATAACCACGCATTCGCCCTTGACGGTACGTTCGCCGAACCGCTGCCGGATTTCTGCCGGAGTGCCGCTGAGCAGCTCCTCAAACTTTTTAGTCAGCTCGCGCGCCACAAAAACCCGCCGCTCCGCGCCCATGACGGCTTCGATCTCTTCCAGCAGTTTCATTAGGCGGTAGGGCGACTCATAAAGAATTATGGGAACCGGCAGGGAGGCGCACTGTTCCAGCGTTTTCCGGCGGGCGCCGGTTTTGCGTGCCAGAAAGCCGGCAAACAGAAAGCCGTGTCCGCCGAATCCGCTCAGCGCCAGCGCGGTGGTTGCGGCCGTCGGGCCCGGCGCGGAGGTGATCATCACGCCCGCCGCACGGCAGGCTTCCACGATGCGGGCACCGGGGTCGGAAATGCACGGCATTCCGGAATCAGTCACCATCGCCACGGCCTCGCCATTGCGGATGCGGGCGATAATTTCGTCGCACCGCTGAGCTTCGTTAAATTTGTGACAGCTGATGCAGTAGGTTTTGATCTCGAAATGATTCAGCAGGTTTCGCGTCGTCCGCGTGTCTTCCGCGATAACCAGCGAAGCCTCCTTGAGGGTCTGAATGCCGCGCGCGGTCATGTCGCCGAGATGGCCAATCGGTGTGCCTACGATATAAAGACCAGCGTCCATTAGAATTTCTCCAGAGCTTCGATGACTTCGCACAGCGGCAGGCCGACGACATTTGAATAGGAGCCGTCGATGCGCCGCACCATGCCTGCCGCGCCGTTTTGGATGGCATAAGCACCAGCCTTATCGAGCGGATCGCCGGTTGCGACATAGGCGACAATCTCTTCTTCGGAAAGGTCGCGGAACAAAACGGCCGTGGCGACATGGAAGCAAACGGTTTTTTCCGCCGAGCGCAGACAGACGCCGGTGATGACCTCGTGCATTTTACCGGAAAGCAACCGGAGCATCGCTTTGGCATCGTCGTCATTCGCCGGTTTGCCGAGAATACGACCCTCGGCGGCCACCACGGTGTCCGCGCCGAGCACGATGGCGCCGTGCGGGACGGAAATGCTGGCGGCTTTTTCGTGCGCCGTGCGAACCGCGTACTCCACCGGCGTTTCTCCGGCGTGCAGTTTTTCGTCGGCATCCGGACGGACGACCGTGAAAACAATCCCCCCGCTTTGCAGCAGTTCGGAGCGCCGCGGCGATGTGCTGGCCAGAATCAGTTTTTGTTTGGTTTCCATAGGTTGGAAAGATAGCATCACGCTGTTTTTGAAACACGGAGGATAAGCCAAGCATGAAAAAATACCACTTCAATAAACGGATTCTGGTGACAGGCGGCGCCGGATTTCTCGGTTCCCACCTGTGCGAGGCGCTGCTTCAGCGCGATTGCGATGTCGTTTGCGCTGACAATTTTTTTACCGGACGGCGCGGCAACGTGGCGCACCTGATGGATAATCCCCGTTTTGAGATCCTGCGCCACGACATCACGTTTCCGCTGTTTGTCGAAGTGGATGAAATCTATAATCTGGCCTGTCCGGCCTCGCCTCCGCACTACCAGCACGACCCGGTGCAGACCACCAAGACCAGTGTGATTGGTGCGATCAATATGCTCGGTTTGGCCAAACGGGTCGGCGCGAAGATTTTCCAGGCCTCGACCAGCGAAGTGTACGGCGATCCGGAAATTCACCCGCAGCCGGAAAGCTACTGGGGTCGCGTCAACCCGATCGGAACGCGTTCCTGCTACGACGAAGGCAAACGCTGTGCTGAAACTCTTTTCTTTGATTACTACCGCCAGAACAACGTCAAAATTAAAGTGGCCCGCATTTTCAACACCTACGGCCCGCATATGCATCCCAACGACGGGCGCGTCGTCAGCAACTTCATCATGCAGGCTCTGCGCGGCGAACCGATCACGATCTACGGAAGCGGACAGCAGACCCGCTCGTTCTGTTACGTTAGCGACCTGATCGCCGGTTTTTTGAAGCTGATGGATTCGCCTGACGACGTCACCGGCCCGGTCAACCTCGGCAATCCCGGCGAATTCACTATGCTGGAACTGGCTGAAAACGTCATCAAACTGACCGGCTCCAAGTCCGAACTGATTTTCAAGCCGCTTCCGTCCGACGACCCGAAACAGCGCCAGCCGAACATCACCGTGGCTAAAGAAAAGCTGGGCTGGGAACCGAAAGTACCGTTGCAGGAAGGCCTCAAACACACCATCCAATATTTCAAACAATACGCCTGACCGCTCATGAAAAAGACCGACGCACCGATTCTGAAATACAGCGCCAAAAGCCGCGTGATAAAGATCGAAGATTTCCTGCTCCGCCCGCCGGTCGAGAAGGGCGCGGATAAAATCGCCGCCGGTGTGCTGGCCGACATCAAAGCGCACGGCGACAGCGCCGTTGTGAAATATGCTCAACAGTTCGACCGCTCGCCGATCACACTGGCCACCTTGCGCGTCACAAAATCCGAAATCGACGCCGCCAAAAAAATGGTGGATGCCGATTTCAAGAAAGCGGCCAAAGAAGCGCATAAACGGATCGCAGAATTTGCTATCGCCGGACTGCGCGAAGACTGGCGGATGCCTGCGCCGCAGGGCGGCTGGCTCGGCGAAAAATTTGTCGCGCTCGACCGCGTCGGTGCTTACATTCCCGGCGGCGCCGCGCCGCTGGCCTCAACGGCGCTGATGACGCTGACGCTGGCCGAAGTCGCCGGAGTTCCGGAACGGGTTGCCTGTACGCCCGCCACGGCGGACGGTTCGGTCAATCCGTACATTCTTT
>CAZSSI010000038.1:0-10999 GCA_964609345.1 uncultured Verrucomicrobiota bacterium
ATGAACCGCTATGGGAGGCGCATCGCAAAACGTTGGCGTATCTTGGAGAATTCGCGGTAAACGTTCGCTATCCGGGAGACAAGGCAACAAAAGAGGATGCCTTGGAAACGAGGAAGCATTGTCGTGCATTTCGAACTGCCGCCCGCGCGGTATTTATAGTTTAACCCCATTGAAACAAGGAGTGAGTATGAGCCAGGCTTTGACGAAAATAAGGATTCCCGGAGTTCCAACACCGCGCAGCGGCAAGGTGCGCGAAATTTATGATGCTGGCGACAAACTGCTGTTTGTGGCCAGCGACCGCATTTCCGCCTTCGATTGCGTGATGCCCAACGGCATTCCGAAAAAAGGTAGCGTGCTTAACATGATCTCTAAGTTCTGGTTCGAGCGTACCGGCGATATCGTGAAAAACCACATGATCACCACCGATGTCAGCAAGTTTCCCGCGCCGTACAATCAGCACGCCGACCAGCTGGCGGGCCGTTCCATGCTGGTTAAAAAAACCACCGTGTTTCCGGTTGAGTGCATTGTGCGCGGCTATCTGATCGGCTCCGGCTGGAAAGAATACAAACAGAGCGGCACCATCGGCGGCATGCCGCTGCGCGCCGGTTACCAGATGGCTTCAAAACTTGACGAACCGATTTTTACGCCGTCCACCAAAGCGGAGCAGGGATTGCACGACGAAAATATTTCGTTCGAAAAATCCAAAGAAATTGTCGGCGCCGCCAAAGCCGAAAAACTGAAAGCGATCAGCATCGCGCTTTATAAACGGGCCGCCGAATACGCGCTGACCCAAGGCATCATCATCGCCGACACCAAATTTGAATTCGGTGAACTCGATGGCGAAATCATTCTGATCGACGAAGCGCTCACGCCCGACAGCTCACGCTTCTGGCCCGCCGACACCTATAAAGTCGGTTCCTCGCCGATGTCGTATGACAAGCAGTTCGTCCGCGACTATCTCGAAACGCTCGACTGGGATAAAACTCCGCCGGCACCCGCGCTGCCCGAAGAGATTATCGCCAAGACGCAGGCCAAATATCTGGAAGCGTATGAACGCCTTACTGGACAGGTGCTTTAGAACACGAATCACTAAAACTCTGGGAAATGATGCAGGATGAAAAAACACTGGATTCCGAGACTGCCCATTTTTCTAAGTTAGCGCCATTCGGGACTGCCCCCTTTTTCGCCGAAAGGTCTATCGTCCACGCATTATAAAGGGAGCCGTCTATGTTCAGATTGATTATTGCAGTTGCATTGATTGCATGTCTTACGGGATGCGCAACGAAAAGCATTGATCCGCTTCGGCTGGATCATTCGGTTGAACCGATGTCGCAACAGATTGCCCTTTCGCTCGATCCGGATACGGACAGCTACTTCGGCTCGCTCTCCACCGAAATACAGGTGCATGCAGCCATAAAGACCTTTCGGTTGCATGCACGGCATCTCGGCATCATCAGTATGAAGATCAAGGGCAACGGCATGGAAGAGTCTGTTGCATTCAGCGAAGGAGAAAAAGGGACACTGACTGTTCATACCGCATCTGAACTGGAGCCCGGAACATATTCGCTGCGCACCACCTTCACCAATGCATACAGTCGTCAAGGCACGGGGATATACAAGGTTGAATATGAGGGGCGGAACTATCTGTTCACGCAGATGGAGCCCGAATATGCACGTGAAGCATTTCCCTGCTGGGATGCGCCGGAGTTCAAGATTCCATGGGAGTTGCAACTGATTGTGCCCACCGACTGCGTGACCATCGCCAACATGCCGATCAAATCGGAACGGTTGATTGGCGGTCTGAAGGAAGTCGTTTTCGAACCGACTCCTCCGATGCCCTCCTACCTTGTGGCCGTTGCGGTCGGCGCATTCGAGAAAGTGGAGATTCCGGGCTTCCCCGTGCCTGGAAAACTCATTGTCCCGACAGGTAAGGCTGGTCTGGCCGCGGAGGCCGTCCGGGTCTCGCCGCCGCTGATCCATGCATTGGAAGATTATTTCGATATTCCATATCCCTACGCCAAGCTCGATCTGGTGGCCGTGCCGGAATTCAACTATGGCGCCATGGAGAACGTTGGGCTGATTACCTTCCGCGACACCGCACTGCTGCGCGACCCGAAAGCGCTTACGCTCTCGCAGAAGCAGGGGCTGGCCTCGATCATCGCCCACGAGATGGCGCACATGTGGTTCGGCAATCTGGTTACACCGGTTTGGTGGAACGACCTCTGGCTGAACGAATCGTTTGCCTCCTGGATGGCGCTGAAAACGGTGAATCAGGTCTTCCCCGAATATGAGATGGCCAATAACGATATTCGGTCGCGCCAGCATGCCATGGATACCGATGCACGCTCCACTTCGCAACCGATCCACCGCCCCATCGCGGCCTCCGATTCCATGACGCATCTGTTCGACGCCCTGGCCTACAACAAAGGCATGGCGGTGCTCGACATGGTGGAGGACTGGATGGGCAAGGATGCGTTCCGCAAAGGCATGACACAATACATGAACGACAACGCCTGGGGCAATGCCGATGTCTTTGATCTGGCCGAATCGCTTTCAACCGTGGTCGACAGCGATGTGCTGGCCATCATGAAAAGCTTCGTCAATCAGGCCGGCATCCCGCTGCTCACCGTTGAACCGGTCGGATCCGACCGCATCCGGATCACCCAGCAGCGATATGCTCAATATGGCGTTCAGCTGGAATATCCAGTCCGATGGACCATTCCGGTAGTTCTTAAATATTCCGACGGGCAGGACGTCCATATCTAAAAGGTGCTGCTGGACAAAAAAACGCAGACGTTCAAGCTCGGGCATCCGATGAAATGGCTCTACCCCAATGCCGACGAAAAGGGCTACTATCGCTGGACGATGCCGCCCCGCGCCATGGCCGAACTTGCCGCGCAGGTTCCAGAGCTTGGAATTCGAAACCGCCTCGGATTCATCCATAATCTCACGACCCTCTTCAACGCCGGAGAAATTGACGCCGACAATTATTTAGCCCTGATGGCTTCGTTTTCAACCGATGCTTCGCCAGAAGTCCGGCAGACCGTGGTCGGTAACCTGAACGGCTTTGCCGGCAGCATGATTCCGCCGGAGCTCGAAGAAGCCTATGCGGCTTTTCTCTCCGGCGTCTTCGGACCGATGCTCGACGAAATCGGCACAGCGCGGGTGGCCGGCGAACCGGTATTGATAGAAAAACTGCGCCCCGAACTGATCAGTGCACTCGGCTGGCGGTGCAAGGCTCCGGTAATACTTCAATTGGCAGAAGCAAAAGCAAACGACTATATGGCCGATCCCTATTCCGTCGATCCGTCACTGGCAGAACCTTTTCTCCGTCTGGTCGCCATGAACGGAAGTACAGAGCTGTTCGAGGCCTATGTCGCAAAATATGAATCCGCAACGGTTCCGATTGAAAAGGCCAACTATCTCAATGGCCTGTCCGGATTCCGGAATACGGCTTTAATGCTGCGCGCACTCGACTATGCCATCAGCGATGCTGTCCCTCCTCATCAGTTCAGGGCCATCCCCTACAGCCTGACCGACACCGATCAAAACCGGCGACTGGTTTTCCAGTGGCTGAAAGCCAGCTACCCGGCCATTCAGAAAAAAATACCGGAGCAGTCGCTGAATTATCTGCCATGGCTCTTTAGCGGCCAGTCGCCGGAGTTGCTACAAGAGGCCGAAGAATTCCTGCTTGCCGATGGGCGGAAAATCCAGGGCATGGAAATCGAATTCGAAAAGGCTGAGGCGGTGGTTTCCCTGAATGACCGATTGAGAAAAAAAGAGTTCGAAAATATTAAGCGCTTTCTTCAGCAACCCTGATTTCCTGAATCGGTTCATCCGGCGTTTTGCCGAAAAAAGCGGAAAGGGGTCCGTCCTTGCAATCAAGCATTGATACCGATTGCCTCGCTGATGGCGTTAATTTTCGCTAATTAGTGGGGATTAGTGAAAATTAGTGGTTAATATCCTTCGTTATGAGAGCTCTTCTCGAACAGTTCCTTGATTACATCACGCTCGAAATGGGGCTCAGTCCGAATACTCGTGCGGCGTATGCCGACGACATCGGGCGTTTTCTTGACTGGCTGACGCAGAAGGGTGTCAGTTCGATTAATGCGGTGACGCGGAAGCAGATTCTCGACCACCTGATGGCGGAAAAGGAACGAGGGCTGGCGGCCAACTCGCTGTCGCGCCATCTGGTTTCGCTTAAAGTTTTCTTCCGCTATCTGGCGCAGGAAGGACTTCTCAGCATCAACGTCGCCGAGACAATGGAGTCGCCCAAAGTCTGGAAGATGCTTCCGAGTGTGCTGACGCCGAAAGAGATCGACCGGCTGTTCGCCGCGCCGGATTTGACAACGCCGCTCGGCATTCGCAACCGCGCCGTGCTGGAACTGTTTTATGCTTCCGGACTGCGCGTCTCCGAGCTGGCCGGTTTACAATTAACCGATCTGCATTTTGACGAACATTTTCTGCGCTGTATCGGCAAAGGGCGTAAAGAACGTGTCGTGCCGGTCGGCAAAGAAGCCATCGAAAAAGTGAAACAGTATATCCAGTCGGTTCGCCCGCAGCTCACGCCCGGCCCGCAGGAGCAGACGGTTTTTCTGAGCAGTCGCCGTCAGCCGATGTCGCGCAAGACGATCTGGGATATGATCAAGAAGTGCGCCCGCGCCGCTGGGATTACCAAAACGATTTATCCGCACACCCTGCGCCACTCCTTCGCCAGCCATCTGCTGGCCAACGGCGCGCCGTTGCGCATTATTCAGGAAATGCTCGGTCACGCCGACATTGCCACGACGCAGATATACACGCACGTCGATCCCGACCGGCTCAAAGGCGTTCACCGGCAGTTTCATCCAAGGGCGTAGTTTCCAACCGGCGCTTAATGGTCGCAGGCGTTCGCGCCGGAAACCAGCGTGCCGTTCAGGTAGGCGGTGGCCAGATCTTCCAGTGAGGCCGAAGGTGCGCCGACGATGACTGCAATGTTTTGTTGTGCGAACAAGTCCTGCGCCCGCTGGCCCATACCGCCGGCAATGATGACGTTTACGTTTTGTTCTCCGAGCCAGCGCGGCAAAACGCCTGGCTCGTGCGGCGGCGGAACAAGGTTCTGGCGTCCGGTGATGGTTTTTGTTTTTTCATCAACCGTCAGCACGGCGAAGGTTTCGCAATGACCGAAGTGCATGCACAGTTTTTCATTCACGACCGGTATGGCTATTTTCATCTTTATTCTCCTGTTTTAATTTTTAACGCATAATTGATCTGTTCAACCGCTTTTTCAAAGGCCTGTGCGGCGGCGGACTCTTTGTGGTTTTTAAGAAAGCTGTGTCCGGCATCGCCGCAAAGGCCGACGTTCGGATCAATCGGAATACGGCCAAGGAACGCAAGGTTGTATTTTTCCGCTGTCTTGTATCCGCCGTTTTTTCCGAACAGGTGGATGGTTTCTCCGCATTTCGGGCAGGTGTATCCGCTCATGTTTTCCAAAACTCCAAGAATCGGCAGATCAATTTTACGGCAGAACTGAACCGACTTGCGCACATCGGCGGCAGCGACCTCTTGCGGCGTAGTGACGATGACTGCGCCGTTCGGCGACCCGATCAGTTGACAGACGGAAAGCGGTTCGTCGCCGGTTCCGGGCGGACAGTCCACAATCAGATAATCGAGCTCGCCCCAGTTAACTTCCTTCAGCATCTGTTCGATTATTTTAATTTTCATCGGTCCGCGGGCGATAACCGCCTGGTCGGGATGCTCCAGCATGAAGCCGGTGGACATCAGTTTAATACCTCCGGCTCTCACCGGTTCGATGGTGTCGCCGAATACTTCAGCATGCGCAGCAGACAGGTTGAACAGGGTAGGAACACTCGGCCCGTGAATGTCGGCATCGAGCAAGCCGACCTTGAATCCTTTGGCCGCCAGCGACAGAGCCAGATTGGCCGCGACCGTGCTTTTTCCGACGCCGCCTTTTCCGGAGAGCACCACAATTTTATGTTTCACTCGGGAGAGTCCATCCGGTGCGGCTTGAATCGGCGGAGCGGTTTCTTTGCGCGAGTTGCATTCGCTGGCGCAACTGGCGCAGGCTTCTGGCGGGCAGTGCTTTTTCCGGTAGTCCGAAATAGCGGCACGCAGGGTGGTGATTGCCAACAGAGCACAGTGCTTTGACTCTTCAGGAAATTCCGGCAGTAAAGCTAAAACATCAGCCGGTTCCAGCGCAAAAGCGACGGATTCCGGGGCTCCGGCGGCCAGTGTGCAGGCGCTGGTTCCGCAGGCGATGGAACTCGAACAGCCGTCTGTTGTGAAGGTGCATCGATGAATCCGGTCATCCTGAATTTTTACCCAGAACTCCATGGTATCGCCGCACGGGCCGGTGATCCGCGCATTGCCGTTGGCTCCTTTCAGCGGTCCGAATACGCCGGGCAGGGTTGTGTTTCCATCTATTGCAGCAGTTGGCATATTTTCTCCCATAAGGTTTGTATGAATTGCGAAGCGGTTCCGTCGCTATATTCCACCACGCTCTGCCCGTTAATCTGGGCTTCCGTAATGGATTTATCGTAAGGAATCCTTGTTAAAACGGTTGCGCCGACGCTTGTTGCGGCGGCTTTAATGGTCGCCGTCATCGCCGGATTGATGTCCCATTTGTTGACGCAGACGAACGCCGGAATCTGAAAGTGGCGGGTCAGTTCTAGCACCCGCAGCAGATCGTGCTGTCCGGACAGCGTGGGCTCGGTGACCGCCAGTATAGCATCCGCGCCGGTGAGCGAGGCGATGACCGGACAGCCGGTGCCGGGCGGGCCGTCCACTAAAATCCAGTCCGCCTGAATGGCTGTGGCAACTTGTTTGGCCTGACTGCGGACGGTACTCACCAGTTTGCCGGAGTTTTCGGCGCCGATTCCAAGTCGGGCATGAACCATCGTGCCGTAGCGGGTTTTCGAGAGAAACCACTCGCCGCAGAGACGCTCCGGAAAATCAATGGCCTTGGCTGGGCAGAAATGAACGCAAACGCCGCAACCTTCGCATGAGGCTGGATCAATCCGGAATGTTCCGCCGGTTTCTTTGACGGCTTCAAACCGGCAGAGTGCGCTGCAAAGGCCGCAACCGACACAGTCCGGTTGGCGAACCACGGCCTCGTGTCCGCTGTAAAACGGATGGTTCTGTTGCGCCTCGGGACGAAGAATCAAATGCAGATCGGACGCATCCACATCGCAGTCCGCCAGCACCGCGTTTTTTGCGAGCGTGGCGAAGGAGGCCGTGATACTGGTTTTGCCGGTTCCGCCTTTGCCGCTGATGATAACCAGTTCTTTCATGAAATACCTAAACCGTAATCAGTCTGTCCGAGTCTCGGACAATTTCGTAGTGATCTTTAAGTGTAGAAAGCGGGCAGATTTCAGAGCTGTCCGAGTGCCGCAGTTTCAGGCAGGTTCCGCAGGCAAAGAATTTCCCGCCCGCTGTCAGAATGGATTCCGCTAGAGTTTTAACATCAAACTTCGGGTCTTCAATCCGGTCGATTTCTACACCGCGTCCGGAAAGGAAAATTCTGACTTCATCGCCTTCTTTCAGGCTGTAGAGAGCCAGTCTTAACGCATTAAAAACGGTTTCGGGATCGGTTTGGGTAATGATGATTCCCAGCTTCATTTGAGCTCCTTTTTTTGAATGACTTGAATCATTTCCTGAAAAACGGGACGGAGTTCCGGCGCAGCGGACAGAATGCTTTCACCGCGCGAATACGCTTCGGCGATTTTTCGCGATTCCGGAATTTGCAGCAGCAGACGGATGTTTTCTTTTTCGCAATACTCAACGACGCGGTTGTCGCCCGCATCAGAGCGGTTGATGAGTACGCCGAACGGCAGGTCTAGCAGACGCACGGTTTCGACCGCCAGTGTCAGATCATGCAGTCCGAATGGCGTCGGCTCGGTGACGAGGATGACAAAATCAGAACCTTTGACGGCGGTAATCATCGGGCAGGAGGTGCCCGGCGGGCAGTCGATCAAAACCGGCAGAGCCGGATCGACTACCTTTTTTGCGGCGCGTATAACCGGCGGTGCCATGGCGTGGCCGATGTTTAACCGGCCTTCCATAAACCGGATATTTCCGCATTGTCCTTGAACGATGCTTCCAACGGAACGGGGCGGTTCGGTAATCGCCTTTTCAGGGCAGACTCGCACACAGCCGCCGCAGCTGTGGCAGAGTTCAGCAAAGACCAGCACGGTTTTACCGGCAACAGCGAGGGCATTGAACTGGCAGATTTTTGCGCACTGGCCGCAACCGGTACAGCGCAATGAATCAACGACGGGAACCGGTACCGAAACCGTTTGTTCGATGCTGTTTTCCAGACTCAGGAAAATCGCCGCATTCGGCTCTTCTACGTCGCAATCGAGCAGTTGAACCGGGCCGTCCCAGATCTGCGCCAGCGCGACTGCAATGGTGGTTTTTCCGGTTCCGCCTTTTCCGGATGCAATGGCTATCTGCATGGTTCAAATCCTTTGCTGTGTAACAGGGCGTGGGTACCTAGCGGTAATTTCACGGCGAATGCGACAACGGGGCATTTGACCTTGAGCAGAAAGAAAATATTCTGCCGGGTGCCGCTGAGCGTTTCAAAATTACCCTGACCTTTGGAAATAATCAGGTCGGCGCTTTCAAAACAGCTTCTGAATTCTGCGCTGCAATCTTCAATCAGGGTTCCGGGCGCATCCGATCCGTTCCCGATGACATTGACGATATCTGTGAGTCCGGCAGCGATCGCATCTTCCAGTGTCGCGTCGTTGATGATCGACCTGCCGCGCACGGCGACAGTCACCCGCTTCGGGCCGAGCTGTTCGATCAGCAGACGATCAAAGACGATTTCTCCGGCATTATCCGCGAGATAGAGAATGTTTTGCGCCTGTTTCACGGCGCACCTGAATTCATTTAAGTCGCCGGAAATTTCTGTCGCGGCGGCGTGATGAATCGTTTCCATAACCTCGGCTTCGCTCAACCCGCTTTTGGCTCCCAGATCAATGATGTTTCCGGCAATCGCTAAATGAATCGCCGTCATCAACGGGTCGGCAGATGTTTCAATCTGTTTGCGCAGTCCGGGCAGAAGCTGCAAGGCCATCCGGTTATGTTTTTCTTTGGCCTGCCGGTAAGGGTCTTGAACGCCGGTCAGCTCGCGAAGCCGCCGGTGAATGCGCTGCGCCAGCGCGGGCGGCGGAAGACGAAATTCCATTTCGCTCAGCCAGTGCAGCACGTCGCGGAGTAGCTGTTCGTGAACCGCCGGATCGTTGGAACTCATTCTGGCGGCATCCAGCGTCTGCCGGACAAAACAGGGAATACAATCGAGACAGGTTTTCATAATGAGTGGCAGACGGGTTGTTTTTTTATTAAATCGGCAATCATCAATCGGAAATCAAAAATGCTCACATCCAGTGTCCTTCCATATCTGCTTCCTGCGCAGCAGTCAGTTTTCCTGCCGCATACAAATCCAGCGCTTCCTGAACGGTTGAGGCGGTACTCGGATAAACCGCGATTTTCGAAGCGCTTAAAACACGGAACGCTTTCGGGCCGAAGTGGCCGCTGATCACCGCAGCTGCTCCGGTGGAGGCCGCATTCTGCGCGGCCTGAATTCCTGCGCCCTGGGCCGCGTTCAGATTTTGTGAATTATCGACCAGTTCAAACGTTCCGGTTTCTGTTTCGTAGATGATAAACCGGGCGGCGCGTCCGAAGCGCGGATCGAGCGGCGCGCTCAGATCATTTCCCGATGTGGTAATGGCAATTTTCATAATGGAGGTTCCTTTGTAATCTCTTCCAGCAGTCCGGCAGCGGTTGCGACGCATTCGGAGCAGGGCATAATCCGGTTGCGGCGAATGTCGCGGCAGGTCGTATGTCCTTCAGCCAGCCGGCTGAATTCGGATTTGAGCTTTTCCTGATTAGTTTTGCCGGCCAGTTCGCAGGCCGCATGCAAGGCCCCGCAAAGTCCGTCCGGGGCCTCTCCGTTGCCGAAGTCCGAAAAACGAATGTGATGATCGGACTCCGGCTGTTTTTTATCTTTCCATGCCAAGGCAACGGCTTGTGCGCAGTTGCCCCAGCGGGTTTTGTAGTGTTCAACGGCGGACTGTTTCATGACTTGTTCTGGATTTCTCCGATCCGCTTTTCAATTCGGGCCATCTGTTCTTTCAGTTCGAGCAGTTCGTTGCCTTGTGACGGCTGAACGGGTTGCACGAACCGGTTACGGAATCTGAAGCCACGTCCGCATCTGCGTCCTAAGCCTCCTCCGGCGGTTTGACCGTCGGCTGTATTGGTTTTTGCGCAGAAGCCTGCGCCGCGTCCAGTCATCGGGCCTGCGCCCGCTGGCCCTGTTCTGTCTCCTCTTGGCATATTATGCCTCCTTTTCTTTTAAAATTATTGGCAGCCGTGACCGTGTCCATGCCCGCCGCGACCGCACCGGCAGCCGCCATGCGGTTTGTCCGGAGTTTCGGGCAGAGTTATTTCTTTTCCGCCTTCCACGCGAATGGCTTTTCCCTGAGTCAGCGCTTCGGCCACCTTTTTATGTGCCCGGGCGATAATCAGTCCAAAGGTCTGGCGTGAAACGCCCATCTGCTCAGCGGCTTGTTCCTGATAGAGTTCTTCATAATCGGCCAGCCGGATGGCTTCCAGTTCGTCCGGCGCCAGCTCCACCGCTTCGAGCAGTCGCAGAGGAATTCCCTGAGGTTTGAAATAAGTCACCGGCGCGCAATGACCGATCCGTCGTTCTTTTTGGGGCCTTGGCATGTTTTGTTTATGGCATATGCCAAAAACTAAGTCTACTTTATTTTTGCCTTATTAAAAAACTTCCGGTCAGCGCAGAGCGAAGCGTATAAACAGCGAATGAATAATTTCCGGATATTGGAAAAACAAATCAAATACCGCTTTAAGAAGAAGGCGTTGCTGGAGACTGCGCTGACGCATCCGTCGTACCGCTATGAAAATTCGGATACGGAAGCTGACAATCAGCGGCTCGAATTTCTGGGCGATGCGGTTCTCGGTCTGCTGGCCGCCGATA
>CAZSSI010000039.1:0-10836 GCA_964609345.1 uncultured Verrucomicrobiota bacterium
GCGACGTTCCAGATGTCCGTCGAACTTCTGAACCAGATCGTCTTCCATCGAAATCGAAAAGCGTTCCATTTCAACACTCCTTATATCACGGCAATATGCAACCTCCCTTCGGGAAGGTCGCCCTACAATTTCATTTGTAGGCCGAGCTTCTTCGGTATTCCGAAGAGCTTGGGTTTTAGATGCGATTAAATCGCTCGATTCCTTTGTTGTCCTTCGTTGTTGCTTCTGTAAATCAATCTTTGCTTGTAGCCGCGATCCGTGATCGCGGTCTTCGGCGGGGTCACGGCCCCCGCCCTACAATTCTTCGTCATTCTCCGACGCGCGTTTGCGCGGCTTGAGCTGCGGGAAGAGAATGACGTCGCGGATGGCGTCGGAACCGGTGAGAAGCATCATAAGCCGGTCAATGCCGATGCCCATGCCGCCGGTGGGCGGCATACCGGTTTCGAGCGCGTCGAGGAAATCGTCGTCGATCTTCGACGGGTCGCCCGCGGCCTGTTCTTCGAAACGGCGGCGCTGTTCGAGTGAGTCATTCAGTTCGCTGTACGCCGGGGCCAGCTCTTTGCCGCCGACAATCAGTTCGAACACATCCACCAGCGACGGATCATCGGCGCACGGTTTGGCCAGCGGAACAAGGAATGCCGGAAGGCGTGTCACAAAGGTCGGCTGAATCAGCGTGCCTTCAATGTTCTTCTCATAAATTTCGTGCGTGACGTCGGCAAAGTCCGAGCCCGGCTCAATAAATATTTCCAGTTCGGCGGCTTTGGCGAGTGCCTGATCGACCGATTTTTCAAACCAGTCGGCACCAAGGCGTTCTTTGATCAGGTCGCGGTAGGCGATTTCCTTCCACGGTGTGGAAAGGTTGATCGTGTTGCCCATCCATTCGACTTCCATGCGACCGAAAATTTTCTGCGCCAGATGGGTGACGAGACTTTGCACCAGTTCCTGCATCGAGCGCATGTCGCCGTAGGCTTCGTAGATTTCCAGCGCGGTGAATTCCGGGTTGTGCGTCCGGTCGAGTCCTTCGTTGCGGAAGTTGCGGTTCATCTCGAACACTTTATCCATGCCGCCGACAATCAGCCGCTTGAGATAAAGTTCCGGTGCGATGCGGAAAAACATATCGGTGCCGAGCGCGTTGTAGCGGGTCTTGAACGGCGAAGCCGCCGCGCCGCCGGCGATCTGCTGAATCATCGGCGTTTCGACTTCGTTGTAGCCGCGCGCCGCGAGGAAGGCGCGGATTTCGCTGAGCACCGCCGTGCGCTTTTTGAAGAGTGCCATTACCTCTTCGTTGGAGATCAAATCCAGTTCGCGCTGGCGGTAGCGGGTTTCGACATCCTGCAGGCCGTGGAATTTTTCCGGCAGCGGCAGGAGCGATTTGCAAAGGAGTTTCCATTCGGTAATGCGGACGGTCTTTTCGCCGGTCTGGGTGATGAACTGCTCGCCGGTCACGCCGATGATGTCGCCGAGGTCGAGCAGTTTAAAGGCGTCGAATATCGCCTCGCCGATCAGATCCTTTTTCACCATGAGCTGGAATTTTGCCGAGCCGTCGGAGAGGTGCGCGAAGGCCATCTTGCCCATTTTGCGCATGGCGACGATACGTCCGCAGGCGCTGACGGTTTTGCCTTCTTCGAACGAAGCGGTAAGTTCGGCCAGTGTGCCGGTGCGTTTGAAAGCGGAACCGAAGGCCGGATAGCCAGCAGCTTCAAGCTGCTTCATGTTTTCGATGCGCTGACGGCGGTATTCATTGTCCTGCATAAAATCTCCTCTAAAAAGTGGCGCATCTTAACGGCGAAAGGCCCAGCGTGCAAGCGGCGGAGCCGCCAAACATCAGGAAACGTTTGCTTGCGAACCTCACATGAAGATCGACTGTCTTTATTATCGCTGAAGATATCGTGATCAAAAAATTACAATGCCCTATCCCTACTGTCCCAACGTTTGAGTGAGTGATAGATGTAAGATACTTAAAATAAAGTTGTTGTAACCAAAATCGACACTTGCCGACTTGAACCGGGTTTCGGCTTATGATCGCTCCCTTTTCCCGGAGCCTACTACGTGATGGACAGAGCTTACCTCGATTTCGAACGGCTCTACACATTGCATACACTCAAAGCGTACTTCGTCACCCGAGCCAAAAGGAACTTTCGGTTTCAGCGACGGTACTCTCGTCCGGTGGATCGCACCACCGGACTGATCTGCGACCAGACCGTAACGCTCACCGGATTCTAGCTTTCAGACTGATTCATTGCAAAAAACCGCCCTTAAACGGGCGGTTTTTTTATGTTTTGAAACTGTTTAAATTTAAACAGATTGGCTTTTGACAAGCACTGTTGTCTGCACTACCTTATGCGCTCCGTTTTTTACGGGCCGGTAGCTCAGTTGGTAGAGCATGTGACTTTTAATCACAGGGTCCCGGGTTCGAGCCCCGGCCGGCTCACTCTTTTTTAAAACGGTTCTCAAGCGCCTGTACTTCCGAACCCGCCAGCGCCACGGGTCGTTTCCGAAAGCTCTTCCACCAGTTCATAGTGAATCGGTGAGCTGTCGGTTGCCACCAACTGAAAAAGTCGCTGTCCTTTTTCTGCAGTATAAGGCTCGGTTTTGATGTGATCGCACATCGCCATGATTTCCCCGCGGTAGCCGCCGTCGATCAGGCCGATCGAGTTGGACATGCGTAACGGAGTTTTTGAAATGCTTGAGCGCGGGAAGAGATAATAGGCGCGACCGTCGTCCGGCTCGCAGGAAATCCCCAGCTTGATCGGCTTAGTTTCGCCCGGCTGAAAGGTGATGTCCTCCAGTACATACAAATCCAGGCCGGCATCTCCGTCATGGAAGTGACCATGGTTTTTGTAGAATTCGCGGGCGGTCTCGTTGTGCGGTTTAATCAAAAGCTTCATTTTAACTCCCTATTTGAACCGCGAATATACGCGAATGTACGCGAAGGGTAAAAGCCGGGAATCAAAACAATATTATTTTGAGACTGGCAGATTCGCGTCGATTCGCGTTTATTAGCGGTTCGTGAATCAGGAGAGTCAGAAATGCTTAATTTAGCTGTTTTCGGATCGGGATCAGGCTCCAACTATCAAGCCATCGCGGAAGCCATTGCCGCCGGAAAACTCGACGCCCGCATCGCCTGCGTCATCTCCGATGTCGAAGACGCCTACATTCTCGAACGGGCCCGCAAACTGGGTCATCCTGCCATTTATCTCGACTGCGCCCCCTTCAAAACAAAACTCGACGGCGAAGCCGAACAGCGCGCCATTGACCTCATTCAACAGCACGGCGGCGATTTTATCGCCCTCGCCGGATTTATGCGGATTGTAAAACCCGGCCTGCTGACCGCCTTTGCCGGGCGCATCATTAACATCCATCCTTCCCTACTGCCGAAGTTCCCCGGCCTTGAAGCCGGACGGCAGGCGCTCGAAGCGGGTGTTAAAGAAAGCGGCTGCACCGTCCACTTTGTTGATGGCGGTATCGACACCGGCTCGATCATTGTTCAGCGCAAAGTTCCGGTACTTCCTGAAGACACCGTCGAAACGCTCATGAACCGCATCCACGATCAGGAACACATCGCCTACCCCGAAGCCCTGCGAAAAATCACTAAACGCCTAACCAACTAACCAAATTCTCCAGAATTTGGAAAAAGGGTAAATAACGGTAGACGGCCAAAAGGGTTTTCCGTATAGTCCGACGCTCTTGTATTAGAAAAGGAAGAAAACTAGAGAATATGAACAAACTGATAATAGGATTACCGAAGGGGAGTCTCCAAGATTCTACCTATGCCCTGTTTGCAAAAGCCGGATTTAATATTTCGGGCAATTCGCGTTCCTATTTTCCTTCCATTGATGATAAAGAAATCGAACTCCGCCTGCTCCGCCCGCAGGAAATGAGTCGCTATGTAGAGCTGGGCATGCTGGACGCCGGAATCGCCGGACTGGACTGGATTGAAGCCAATGGCTCGGATGTGCAGGATGTGTGCAGTCTAGTTTATTCCAAACAAACCAAACGCCCGGTGCGCTGGGTACTGGCTGTTCCTGAAAATTCTCCGATCAAATCGGTTAAAGACCTTGAAGGTAAACGGATCGCTACCGAAGGCGTCGGCATTGTCGAACGCTGGCTGGCCAAAAACGGTGTGAAGGCCGAAGTGGAGTTCTCCTGGGGTGCCACGGAAGTCAAAGTTCCTGATTTCGCCGATGCGATTGTTGATATCACCGAGACCGGTTCGTCGCTGCGCGCGCACAACCTGCGCATTGTGGACACGCTGATGGAGTCCTACACCAAATTTTTCGCCAACAAATCGGCCTGGTCTGATAGCTGGAAACGTTCGAAGCTTGAAAAAATTGCCCTTCTGCTAACGGCCGCTCTGAATGCAGCCGACAAGGTGCTGCTCAAAATGAACGTGAATGAAAAGAATCTCTCGCAGGTTAAAAAGCTACTACCGGCGCTCCACGCTCCGACAGTCAGCACCCTCTCCGACGACGGCTGGTATGCCGTCGAAACGGTAGTGGATGAATCGGTGGTTAGAGAAATTATTCCCGAGCTCAAGGCCGCCGGTGCCGAGGGAATCATTGAGATCGGCTTAAATAAAGTTGTAGCATAAGCGCACAAAGGAAACAGATACATGGGTACCATCAAAAAGTGGCGTAAGACCAAAATGTCGAAACACAAACGGCGCAAACGCCGCCGTGAAGTCCGGCATAAAAAGAAATAATTTCTCTCTGAAAAGAGGGGTTGTTATGCGCATCTCCCGTAAAGTCCGGATTTCCGAAGCCCTACTGGTCGGTGTTCTGCTCTTTGTCGGCGGGTGTGCGTCTCCTTCAAAGCCTCAGCTGAGCGTAAACACGCAGGCTGGGGCTTTGTCTCATTTCAGTCTCGGCCTGCTGGCCGAGGCGGGCGGTGATTCCACCGCCGCGTTTGACCAGTTGAAAACGGCAATCCGGCTGGATCCGAGTGAAGAAAAGCTTTACGCCCCGGCTGTAGCGCTTGCGCTCAAGCTCGGCGAAACAAATAACGCCGTCCGGCTGGCCCGGGAGCTGGTAAAAAACCAGCCCGACACGAGCGATCCGCAACTGTTGCTGGCACGGGTTTATGCCCTGACCGGAAAACCTGATCAGGCGGAGTCCCTGTTCCGGAAAATACGAACCGATTTTCCTGAAGACCAGGAAGCACCGGTATTCCTTGCGCAGTTCTACTTTTTGCAAAACCGGAAGGCGGAAGCTCTGGAAACGTTGCGTGACGCAGCCGTGTCACAAACAGAGAACGCCGAGCTGCTCCACCTGCTGGGAACACTTTGCGTTGATCGGGCCCGGGAACTCGGCGACACACCGGAGGCGCGGGCTGCCGTTCAGGAAGGCCTCGGCTTCTTTCAGCAATCTCTACGGATTACCCCGCAAAATTCTTCCCGCTGGCAGCAGCTCGGACTCATACAGCTGACGGTAAAACAACTGAGCGACGCACAGAATTCTTTTCAGGAAGCCCGCCGCTATGCGCCCGCCGACTTGCCGCTGGCACGACAGCTATTTGATCTGCTGATCCAGACCGGCAAATATGATGAAGCAATGGAGACATATGAAAGGTTGGCTGCGGAGACCGGGACGGAACCGGAACTGTGGCTTCAATATCTTGCCGAAAAAATGCCCGAGCCGGAGCGCGTCCGGCTAACAGAATATCTTGAAGCGCAGATCCGCGAACAGTCGCCAGCACCTGTTTTCTGTTACACTCAACTCGGATCGATCTATATTGGCGTAAAGAAAAATCAGGAAGCCGAAACGGTTCTGCTGGAGGCGCTCGAACATTATCCCACCGATAAGCGCCTGCGCATTGTACTGGGTTATCTGCATCTTCAACAGGAACACTATGGTGAGGCGTACACGACACTTGAACAGGTGCGGACAGAATCTCCCGAAGCGGAATGGTCGAATAATGCGTTTTTTCTCTTCAACTTTCTAGTCGCCGCACAAAAGAGTGATCATCTTGAAGAAGCGGCGCGGACACTGGCCGTAACGTACACGAACAATCCGTCCATCCTGAATCAATACATGCTTTCTCTGCTGAGTGGCCGGACTCCGGTATCCACGGAAAGTACGATTTCTCTGCTGAACGCTTTCCGCGCACTGAATCCTGATGCAACCGTGGCACTTTATTACCTGATGGTGTTACAAGCTGAGAAAAAGGAATACGCGAAGGCTATCGAAACCGCGCAGCAGTTTGAGGCGATCGAACTGAAAAGCGGCAGCACCAACCTGCTCGGCGAGCAATTCTATTACCAGTACGCTTCGCTGTATGAACGAGCTGGCCAGCTTGAGACGGCTGAGAAACTATTCCTCAAGGTTATTGAACGGGGCGAAAAGACAACCACAGCGGCGGCTCAGAACTATATTGCCTACATGTGGGCCGAGCGCGGCGAAAAACTCGATGCCGGACTTGTTCTGATTCAGCAGGCGCTGAAGGCCGACCCAGAAAACGGCGCGTTTCTCGATACGCTGGGCTGGATTTACTACATGCAGGGCCGCTACGCCGAAGCACTGAAGGAGTTGCTGAAAGCCAGCCTCTTGGTCGAAGACGATCCCTCTGTTTGGGAGCATTTAGGTGACACCTATCAGAAACTCGGCAATCGCGAGGCATCTGTCGCGTACTGGAAAAAAGCGCTGAAACTCGAACCCGACGATCCGGATCTGCTTAAACGGCTTGAAGCCATCGGCGTCAAATCAGACGAGAGCCTGCCGCCAGCGGATAACCCCGCAGATACGACGCTCCGTCCATAACGCGCTTTCCAGACGGCAACACCTCAAGAAGCCTTAAAGCCCCCCTCCTCGTCGCAATGAGCGGTCCGGCTCCTGATGTTTCAAGAATTTCGCCGGGCAATCCGTCCCGGCTCTCGGCAGTCGCTTTCAGAACCTTCAGATTCTGTCCGTCAGGCAGTACGCAAAAACAGCCGGGCCAAGGGGTAAATCCGCGAATCCGGTTGCAAAGAGTTTCCGCAGGCAGTGTCCAGTCGAGCCGTCCGTCTTCTTTGGCAAGCTTGCGGACTTCGGTCGCAGCGTCATGGTCCTGCGGAATCCGTCGAACTGTGCCGGTTCTAATTTGTTCAACAGCCTGCAGGAGCAGTTCGGCGCCTACCGAGGCCAGTGCCGGCTCCAGTGTCTCTGATGTGTCATCCGGACGGATCGGCATTTTACGCTGCAGGATGATGTCGCCGGCATCCATTTTTTCACTCACATAAAGAATCGTGACGCCAGTCATTACGTCGCCGTTAGCCACGGCCCATTGAATTGGCGATGATCCGCGGTATTTCGGAAGCAGTGATGGATGAAAATTTATCGCTCCTTGCGCCGGGACCGACAGCACAGAAGGCGGAATGTACTGGCCGTAAGCCACCACCACAAAAAGATCGGCATTCAGGGCGGTTAGCTCCGGCAGACTGTCTTTAACTTTTTCCGGCGAAAGCACCGGCAGGCCGCGCTCCTGCGCAAGAATCTTGACGGGACACGGTGTCATTTGCTGTTTGCGGCCAGCCGGACGATCCGGCTGAGTGACAACAGCAACCACATTGTCTTTTGCGCTGTTAAGCAGTGTTTCCAGCAAAGGAAACCCGATCGGAGCCGAACCAAAAAACACAATGCGCATGATGCCGCTCCGTTACTTGCTTTTTTGATCGCCGTCTGCGGCAGGCTTCTGTACCTGATCCGCACCCCAACGGACGCTGTCAGTCAGAAAGAGCTGATCCTGCTTGTTGAGTGCAAACCCCTGCTTCAGCGGAAAGTCCGGAGGCAGACGCCCCATGGTGATCGGCATCCATGTTTTTTCAGATCCTTCGAGTAGCGATGAAACAAAAGGCCGATCCTTGGTGAGCGTGGTGATGTAAAGCCCGCTGATGTATTTGCGGTAATCGTTGATTTCATAATAATCATCGAGCGTCTTTGGCAAAAGAATTGAAGTGCGCTTTCCGTACCACGCCGTTGCCCATGGCATGTCGGTACACATCACCTCATTTGGCTTAAGCAGCTCGCTCACACGCATAACAAACGGTGCATAGTACGGCGGATATGGAACCCCCGGTGCCGGAGAAAGAAAAACTGTGACCAAGAGCGGCAGTGCCGTCAACGCGACCACCAGCGTGGTTAATCCGAATTTGTAGAGCTGGATGCTCAAATCAAGGCGATCAAGCAGGATCGAGAAAAAGGCCAAGCCGTAGAGAATCACGAACGGCCAGAAGATGTGGTAGAGCCGGAGCGTTTCCTTATCAAAGAAGCCGGCACCGATAAAAAAGAGAACCATTGACAGCCCGATACCCCAGCGCAAGTTATGCACAGGTATCCGGACAAAGCGGTAGAAAAACGTCACCATGAAAAAGGAGATCAGCAGTCCGCCACCCATGGAGGTGAAGCTGTTTTCGTAGAGTTCGGCAAAGTTTTTCGACCATTTGGTTTTTGCTATATTGAAGTCAGACATCAGACTGAACGTCGGCTTCAATGTCCGCATCAGCGAATCTTCGGGATATGCCGCCGAACCGATCAGTGCAGTATGGGTCGCCAGACCGAACGGTGATCCTGAAAGCTGATAGTTCCGTAGCAGCCACGGCGACACAATCAGTAACACCAGCGACACGTAAAAGAAGGCCAGATGTCCGCCGCGCTGCGTCTTCGACCCCATCATCCAGATAAACAGCGCCAGTCCAGGAATGATGGCCAGCGCCGCATAATGCGTCAAGAAAGCGGCGGCGGAGAAAAGGATGGAAGCGCAGAAAAACAACATCCAGTTCCACCGCGGCTTCCGTTCACGCCGGTTAATCATGGATAAAAGAGCAAAGTAGCTTGCGCCAAGCACGAAAAATACAAGGATTGGAATGCCGGTTCCCAGTACACTGTCCTGCCAGACCGCCGCACTCAGAAAATAGGTCGTCACGCTCAGCAACCCGATCTTATGCGAAAAGAGCTTCCGCCCCAGCAGGTAAAGCAGAAGTCCTGACAGCGCGGTAAAAAAGTGGTGCATGGGAATAATCACCCACTGCTCCGCTGGATAGATACCAGTTCCCTGAAAAGCCGAACTTTTTGGAAACAGGTCGATGCCGACCAGTTCGAAAAATTTAAAATTTGCCGCCAGAAGCACCGGATAGAGCGGCGGCTTAAAGAGTTCAGGATGGCGGTCAATCCGCGCATCGCCGTCAAAGCTATGAGCCGAGACCTGCGAAATCGTCACCGGACGGATGCACTGCGTGATGTAGTGGTTAGACTGGGCCAGATTCCGCCCCAGCTGTGCATAATCCATGGCCGCTTCGGTATCAAACCCGCGAAACTGGCGGGCTGTAATAACGATGATCAACCCAACAACAAAAAGACAGAAAAGAGTCGTACGGATAATCTTCAGCCCCAGACCTGCATCTACACTGTAGACAAGGTCCTGCAGAGTTGACTCAAAGGGTTGTTGCTGTTGTTTTGCCATAGTGTTCTCCCGCTCCGGTAAAAAGTGTCCAAAGCATCCTTGAACACTTCTGTATCTTCAATCTTAAACTCATTCAACTTCGGTGAAGCCGTACTCCGTAATCTTGCGATGCAACGTGCGGCGGCTGATTCCAAGCTTCCCGGCGGCACGCGTGCGGTTCCCGCCCGCCTCTTTCAGCGCCTGCTGAATGGCCTGCTTTTCCATCTCCTCCAGCGAACCGCCCGTCACCTGAATTGTTCCGACAGAAACACCTGTCTCGCGAATGTGCGCCGGAAGATCGCGCACACCGATGCGCTGCGAACGCGACAGCACAACCATCTGCTCAACCACGTTGCGCAACTCGCGCACATTACCCGGCCAGCGATAGGTTGCCAGCAGATCAAGGGCATCCGGCGAAAAGCCTTCAATGGAGCGATTGTTTTCCTGATTGAAGACATCCAGATAATGTTTCAGCAGCAGCGGGATATCGCTTCTGCGCTCACGCAGCGCCGGTAGCTGAATCACCACCACATAAAGGCGATAATACAAATCCTCGCGGAATTTTCCGTCGGCCACCATTTTCTTGAGATCCCGGTTCGTCGCCGCAATCAGCCGCGTATCGACATCAATGGATTCCTGCCCGCCGACGCGCTCAAAGCGACGCTCTTCCAGTGCGCGCAAAATCTTCACCTGAACACTGGCGTCCACTTCGCCGATCTCATCGAGAAACAGCGAGCCGCCGTCCGCCAGTTCAAAACGACCTTTGCGCCGCTCGGCGGCGCCGGTAAACGCTCCTTTTTCATGACCGAACAACTCACTCTCCAACAGCGTCGAAGAAAGCGCCGCACAATGCACCGGAACAAACGATCCGTTTTTACGCGAACTCAGCCGGTGAATCGCTTTGGCGATCAGCTCTTTACCGGTTCCGCTTTCGCCCTGAATCAGCACGGTCGCCCGCGAAGCCGCCACCTGCCTGACCGTGTCAAAAACCTGCTGCATCTCCGGCGAACTGCCGATGATATTTTCCATTCCGAACTTACTGTCCAGCTGTTCGTGAAGCTGACGGTTTTCCGTCTCGGCACTGCGCGAACGCAGGACGCGCTTCAGCACCAGCTCAAGCTGCTCCAGATTCACCGGTTTCGTCAAAAAATCGGTCGCGCCGTGACGCATCGCGTCCACCGCCGTTTCAATATTTCCGTACGCCGTCAGCAGAATACAAATCAACTGCGGCGAACCGGCCAGCGCGCGCTGCATCAGCGTCATGCCGTCCATGCCGGGCATCCGTAAATCGCTCAGCATCACGTCCACCGGTTTTTCGCTCAGCAGATTCAGCGCCGCCGAACCGCTTTCCGCCACCAGCACGTCATAGGACTTCCGCAGTGCCCGCGCCAGCCCCTCACGCGTATTCTTTTCGTCATCGACGAT
>CAZSSI010000040.1:0-1136 GCA_964609345.1 uncultured Verrucomicrobiota bacterium
GCAGGTGACTGTTAATCACTTGGTCGTAGGTTCGAATCCTACCACCGGAGCCAATCAATTCCTTCCTCCTTGAAATAACTCCTGGCGTCTAGCGCTCTCTGTCAAACTGGGTCAAAGCCGCCGGATAGATGCAGCACTGCGCGCGACAGGAGTGGAAACCGAACTGATTATTCTGCCGGGCGCCGGACACGTCGGCCCAGCATTTTCAACGCCGGAAACGACATCAGAGGTCTCTTCGTTTTTTGACCGGCACCTTAAGTAATCCGTTCTCTGCTTAGAACCCAGTGTCCATCGGCGACTGCGGGAATGCCAGCAGCCAGAACTGAACCCAGAACTGCGTTTCGTCGTACTCGTTAATTTTCAGACCAACGCCCATGCCGATACAGTCGAATTTGTGAGTGACGAGAATCTTCCGTTCATACCATTTGTCGTAGGTACGGTCATAGCTGGCTGAAAGTTCATAGGACCATTTCTCGTTCGGAAACAGTTTGGCACGCGGCGTGAAGAGCTCGCGGGTTCCATCGAGGAAACGGTACTCAAAGCTGTATTCGCTCTGATCGTCCGTGATGTATTTCACGCGTGCGTTGGCCGGAGACAGTTTGTGCGTGTACCAGTCGTATTCGAGATCTGACTGAATGAAGAAATTGTCGGTCAGACTCAGTTCGGCATCAGCCACTAGATTACTGAAACTCCGTTCACCGGTCGCAGGGTCGAAGCGATACGTCGTGTATACATCGCTGTCGAGGAAGTTGGCAATCCGCTTGGCGCCGCGTTTGGTTTGCAGGTAGTCGCGAATACCGAAACGAACCTCATTCTGCTTATCGAGCGTGTCAATGGAATCAAACTGGTAGAAGTTTGTCGGATTCATACCAGAACAGGTGCGCCAGCTGTAATCGACATACGGCTCCGCGACATGACGAAGGCCGTCGCCGTAGAATCCGCTCTTTGTCGTGAGCGTCTTGTAGGTCTTGAAAGAAGTCAGCGTGCCGAGTTCGAAAAGGTTGCGATAGTCGGCGTTCGAGTCGCCAGTCGCATTTTCGTTGTACCACGTTCCGCGGTATCCGGCGCGCGGAATGACGTTGAAGAACTCATCAAACTGGAGCGGCAGGAAAATCTGATTGTGCGTATCAAACCGG
>CAZSSI010000040.1:1236-10601 GCA_964609345.1 uncultured Verrucomicrobiota bacterium
GTCTTCTCGTTGGTAATCACCCGTACTTCTTTGGCCTTGATGTAAACGGACGGGTTGTCACCGGAACAGGTGGTGATCATGGCATTGACCATGAGAAATTCATTGGATGAAATCCGCTGGGTCTTTTCGGCGGTGATATAGGCGGGTTCAAAATACATTGAGGATTCGCCGAAGGTTCCTTCGCGGGTCTTGTAGTTATAGACCAGCTCCTGGCCTTCCCAGCGGTTTCCATCGCGGATCATCAGAATATTGCCGCTGGCCTTAATCTCGCCGGTCTTCGAATTCACCGTCACATGATCTGCCTGCAGACTGGCTCCGGTTTGCTGAACCGCGACGTTGCCGTCGCCAATCAGCAGATCACCGGAATATTCCATCCGGTCGGCTGTAACTTCGATCGCGTTTTCATCCGTTACCGTACGTTCAGGCAGCGGCTTTCGCTCAGCATGTGCAACACCGCCGGAAGAAACACCGCCCGCAACTCCGCCGCCATCGACGGATTTGCCAGACGTGCCGTCCACTGGAAGAATCGGGGCTTTCGTTCCGTCGGCCAACATGACGTCGCCATTCGGGAAAAGAACGTGCAGACGCGCCGCCGATTTTGCGGCGTACTGAGTGTCGCCGAACTGGGCGACTACTTTTCGATAATAGATCGCGGCAGACTCGTTCTGCGGAGGACGCGGCACGCGTTCGTAAAAGCGGCCGACTTCGTAGTTGTACTCAGCGGACAAATTACGCAACTCGGTGGTAAAGGCCTTTGCTTCGGCGATGTGCTGCGAGTTGGTATAAAGCTCCGGGAACAGTCCGGCAGAAAGCTGCGCCTGTTCGCGAATGTCCACGCTGTACGGCGTGGACTCGACCATCGTTTTGTAACTGCCAATTTTCGCCACGGCGGCCTTTTCGGCAAACGGGCTGTCCGGATAGCGATACTCGACGGTCGAATAGGCAACCACAGCCAGTTCCTGATCGTTGTTCTTTTGATAAGCCTGACCGATCATGTA
Organism: uncultured Verrucomicrobiota bacterium; assembly: GCA_964609345.1. Classification (GTDB taxonomy): domain Bacteria; phylum Verrucomicrobiota; class Kiritimatiellia; order Kiritimatiellales; family Tichowtungiaceae; genus Tichowtungia. Next base: position 2,235 of record CAZSSI010000040.1, read on the forward strand.
CTGCATTTCAGGTGCGCGCTCCCATTGCGGCGCATTCTGAATAATGGATTCAAAGAGCGGCACGGCGCGCTCCGGCGCACGGTAGCCGCCGAAGAGCCAGCGCATCCGCTTGCGCTCCATCTCCTCGGTCGCAAGTTTGTACTGACGATCAAGAATGGCGTCATAATCTTTGATGCTGGTGTAGTACTGTTGAATCAGTTCTTCGTAGGCGGTAAACGCTTTTTTGTTTTTGCCCTGCTCAAAATAAATCTCCGCCGCCGACTGCTTGGCGACAGCCGCTTCTGCACTATCCGGCCAGCGCTTCACGAGGATTTCAAACTGCTTCCGCGCACTGCGGAGATGCCCCTTTTCTTTCAGCGACTGAGCGTAACTCAGGTGTTCTTGCACCGTTGTCGGTTTGTGGGCGAACGGGTTGAGATAAAGATAATTTCCTGTGCGGGTTTCTTTATACGGCATGGCGGTCGAACAACCGGTTGCGGAAAGCAACACAAAGATGGCCAGAAAGCCCGCGATAGAAGCGCAGTTTTGTTTTAAATTCATATGCGCCAAAGAGTACGGAAGCCCTACCGCCTTGGCAAGAGCGAAGCCGCGGTTTCCAAATCATGAAAACCGCAGCTACCGAACCATTAAAATTCAACGCGCGGCACGACGGCGGATTCCGGCGCGGATTCAAACGGCGTGCGACGGGAAAAGCCGAACATCCCGGCCCAGATCGAGCCGGGAAACCGGCGAATCGACGTGTTGTAGGCCTGCACATTTTCGTTGTAGCGGCGGCGTTCCACCGAAATCCGGTTTTCCGTGCCGGCCAGCTCGTCCTGCAACGCCAGAAAGTTCTGATTGGCTTTAAGCTGAGGATACTGTTCGGCCACCACCAGCAAACGGCTGAGCGCGCTCTGCATCTCTCCGGCAGCTTTCATCTTTTCGTCCGGTGTAGAAGCCTGACCCCACTGACTGCGCAGGCGGGTTACTTCGGTCAGAAGTCCTTTTTCGTGCGCAGCGTAGCCTTTCACTGTATTGATCAGATTCGGAATCAGATCAAAGCGGCGTTGCAAAACCGTTTCGACATTGGCCCACTGCGCCGTCACGGATTCGTCCTGCGCAACAAAACGGTTTTTCGATCCGATGGCTGATCCGCCGATCATCACCACCACCAGCAAAATAATTCCGAGTACAATCCATACCTTCTTCATCATCATCCTCCGTTGTTAAATCCGGTCCACCGCATCAACGACCACTTCAATTGATTTCAGATACTCTTCGAAGAGCCGTCCGGCGTCTACTTTATTTATTTTCAGCACACCGGTTTTTACACCGTGAATCTGCCGGAACGTTTCGAGTTCAATCGGAACATGGTGATTCAGTTTTCCCAGCGCCTGAAATTTTTCCGCCGGAATAACGTCTTCATAAAGTCGCAGTGCGGCGCGGAAAAGCGTCAGTACGCCGGACAGCGAACCGGTCAGCAACGCCGCCAGCTGGCGCGGACTTCCGCTGACGGAAAGATAGTTGCGGCTGAGTTGAATCAGCGCGGAGCGCAGTTCGTGCTCAACCTGCAAACGCAAATTCGCCGTATCGGGATGAATTCCGGCAATCACATCGTCGCCGAACAAAACGTTGCGGGAATCGCGCATATCGAGCAGTTCAATCGGAAACACATCGGCGGCTTCCGTCAGCCGTTTGCGCGTAAACAAAAGCGGCGTCGGATTACCGGCCCGCTCCCAGACGGCCACCGGTTTTGCCAGACTTCGCAGCACCGCCGGAGAAAGATTGTTCAGCACGACCAGCAGATTATAATCCGAGCCTTTCGCCGCGTAATCGCCTGCCGCAGCGGAACCGTAAAGCACGACTGATTGCAGATTTTCTCCACAAATCGTTTTCAGTTGTTCCGTAAATTGTTCCGGACTTATTTTTTTCATAACGTTACTTCCTTACAATCAGCGTGACGCGCCACCGCCGCCCGACATTCCTCCGCCGAATCCACCAAAGCCGCCACCGCCGAAACCTCCACCTCTTGACCCGCCGCCACCGCCACTACTCAAAAACATCAATAGAATCCACGGGTGGCGAATCACAATGGGAACAAAAATCAGCACAAGGATAAGATGAAACCACGAGAAACCCCGTTTTTCAGCTCCCCGCTGAATGGAGGTCGGCACGCCGGAAAGAGTAACACCCCGATCAGCGGCAATCCGCTGCGCAATGACCATCGCCCCGTTCGCCAGCGCCATTCCGTACTGTCCCTGATTCCATCCAGGAAGAACATATGAGTCAAGAATCCGTCCCGCCGCCGCATCGGGAAGCACTCCTTCCAGTCCGTAACCCACCTCAATCCGCAACCGGTTGCCGCGTGCCTCGCCGGTTGCACCTAGTAGCAGCAGTCCGTTGTCTTTACCTTTTTGGCCGATGACCCAGTTTTTAAACAACCGGCTGGCAAAATCATCAATCTGTCCGCCTTCCAGCGATTTCAGCGTCACCACCGAAACCTGCGCGCCGGTTTTCTGTTCCAGCTCGGCCAGAAGTTTTTCCGTCGCGGCGCGGTCGGACGAATTCATCACATTGGCAAAATCGCTGACATAACCGACCGGTTTAAGCGAATTCAGCAGGCGGTCGGAGTCGGCCCGAACCGGCAGAACTCCGGCCAGCAGAACGAGAATTGAAATATAAAATCTACGCATAAGCCGACACCATACCGGCTTTCCAACTATTTTGAAACGCATCATTCGTTTTTTCCGAGCCTTGTAAATACAGGCTAAAACGGTAATCCCGTGATTGCTTATCCTTTTCATCAGATTTTTATTTGACAGCCCAAACGAAAAGCGTATCTTGCGCTTCATGCATTCAGAGAGGCGTGAGATAAACGCCCGGCAACCTGACAACCCAAGGTGCCACGGCCTGGCAAAAGGCGATGCGCCCCGTGAGGGGAAAGTTGATGGTCAACCGCATCTCCCGAACCTCTCTGAATACATATTGCGTACTGCGTATTTCGTATTGAAGAGAGATTGTTTTCTTCTCCGGCTTGAAATACGCAATACGAAGTACGCAGTAGGGAAAAACGATTTGAAAACAAAAAGGGAGAAACGACCATGAGAAAGAATACAGAAACGCTGGCGCTTCACGCTGGCTACACCCCGGACTCCACAGGCAGCTGTGCAGTCCCCGTTTACAGAACCAGTGCCTATGTCTTCCGCGACACCGAGCACGCCGCCAATCTGTTCGGCCTGAAAGAGCTGGGCAACATTTACTCGCGGCTGATGAACCCGACGAACGATGTGCTCGAACAGCGTGTCGCCGCGCTCGAAGGCGGAGCCGCCGCCCTGGCGGTAGCCTCCGGTACGGCCGCCATTTTCTACAGCATCATCAACCTCGCTCAGGCGGGCGATGAAATCGTGGCGTCGAGCAACCTCTACGGCGGAACCTACACGCAGTTCAACAACATCCTGCCGCAACTGGGAATCACCGTGAAGTTTGTCGATCCGTCCGATCCGCAGAACTTCGCCAAGGCAATCACGGCGAAAACGAAAGCGCTCTATACCGAGACTATCGGCAATCCGTCGCTCGACGTTTCCGACATTGAAGCGATCGCAAAAATTGCGCACGCCAACGGCCTGCCGCTGATTGTGGACGCGACGTTCACCACGCCGCACCTATGCAAACCGATCGAACACGGCGCGGATATCGTGGTTCATTCGCTCACCAAATGGCTGGGCGGACACGGCAACGGAATCGGCGGCATCGTGGTGGATTCCGGCAAGTTCAACTGGGCGACCGGAAAACATCCCCTGCTCTCCGAGCCGGACGAAAGCTATCACGGCGTCCGTTACGCGCTCGACCTGCCGCCATCACTGGCGCCGCTGGCCTACATCCTGCGGATGAGGCTGGTGCCGCTACGTAATCTCGGCGCGTGTCTTTCGCCCGACAATGCGTGGCAGTTCCTGCAAGGAATTGAAACGCTGGCTCTGCGCATGGAGCGTCACAGCGAAAATGCACTGGCCGTCGCGAAGTTCCTTGAGAAACAGACCGAAGTTGAATGGGTTCGCTTCCCGGGACTTGAAAGTCATCCGTCACACAAAATCGCGAAGAAGCTTTTCAAAAACGGTTTCGGCGCAACAGTGATTTTCGAAGTCAAAGGCGGCGAACAGGCCGGCAAGAAGTTTATTGAAAAGCTTCAGCTCTTCTCGCATCTCGCCAATGTCGGCGACGCGAAGAGTCTGGCGATTCATCCGGCGACCACGACGCACTCGCAGCTTACCGCCGAACAGCAGGCGGAAGGCGGCATTACGCCCGGCCTCATCCGTCTCTCTGTCGGCTTGGAGCATATCGACGATATTCTCGCCGATCTGAAACAAGCTCTGAAGTAGCGATTGGAATATTGGAGTAAAGGAATGATGGAATACTGGAAGAAATTCCGGTATTCCATTGTTCCGTATAAAGCCTATGAAAAACGTTGAAACGCAATTCTACACATACGACGAGCTCAAACTGAAAAGCGGAATCCGCTTCGGCCCCGTCACGCTGGCGTATGAAACCTACGGCACGCTGAATGAAAAGCGCGACAACGCCATCCTGCTGTTTCACGCGCTGACCGGCTCACAGCACGCCGCCGGATTCAATCCGGCCGTGCCCGGCGTCGGCGAACGGTGGAATTCGGAGTGTCAGAACGGCTGGTGGAGTGATTATCTTGGCCCGGATAAAGTCGTCGACACCAACCGCTTCTTCGTCATTTGCATCAATTACTTCGGCGGCTGTTACGGCAGTACCGGCCCCTCGTCGATCAACCCGGCCACCGGCAAGCCGTACGGGGGAAGTTTCCCGCGCATTCATCTCGGTGACATCGTCGACTCACAGCTTCCGCTTCTCAACCACTTGGGAATAGAAAAACTGCATGCCGTCATCGGCGCGTCACTCGGCGGAATGCTGCTGGCCAATCTGGCGGCCCGCTATCCGCAGATCACCGACCGTGTCATCGCCATCGCCTGCGGCATCGAGCCGACCACGCTGATTCGCGCCCACAACATCGAGCAGATTCTGGCCATTGAAAACGATCCGAACTTCCGCAACGGCGATTACTACGACGGCGAACCGCCGCTGCGCGGACTGGCGCTGGCGCGGATGATCTCGCATAAAACCTTTGTCTCGCTCGACTTCATCGAAGCGCGCGCTCAAAACCGCTGGGAACAGGAATACGACGAATTTTCGTGGTACAAAGTCAGCACCCCGCTTGAATCGTATATTCTGCATCAGGGCCGCAAACTGGTGCGCCGGTTCGACGCAAACAGTTATCTACAGTTCATCGCCGCCTGGTCGGAATATCACCTGCTGCGTGACTGCGGCGCGCCGGATTACGCCACGCTGTTTAAAAACTGTCAGCATCAGTGCTATACGATTTTCACCATCGACGACGACTACTGCTTCTATCCCGAAGAACAGGAATATTACCGGAAGAAACTCGAAGAAGGCCATGTACCGGTCAAGCACATCACCGTGCACTCGGACAAAGGTCACGACTCTTTTCTGCTGGAGCCGCACCTTTACGAAAACGAGCTCCGACAAGCGCTGAACAACTGAACTCATCATGCACTGGAGTCTGCACATCTTATGGGCGCTCGGATGGACCTGCCATCTAACCGCTTTTGTGCTCGTCACCATGCACTGCCTTCAGCGCCGCCGCAACGCCAGCTCCACTATTCTTTGGATATTCATCGCCTGGTCATTCCCGGCGATCGGCCCGCTCTTCTACCTCAGCTTCGGAATCGATCGCGTCGGCGACCGCGGCTTCCTGAAATTTCTTGCCGACGAACATGTATTGGAAGCCCGCAAAGGAACACAAGCCGCCGCGCCGCGCGCCTACTGGCACCATCTCACCGGCGCACCGGCTGAAAACGAGTTCCAGCGCGAACTAAACCGGACACTCAACGCTCTGATTCCGGATCATCCCGCGCTCGCCGGAAACCATCTCGTGCCGCTGGTGGACGGCGACGAAGCCTACCCGCGTATGCTGGAAGCCATCCGGAACGCGAAGCATCACATCCATCTCCAGAGCTATATCATCGGCAACGACGACATCAGCCGTACATTCATGAATGCTCTCGCCGCCAAAGCCGCCGAAGGCGTTCAGGTGCGCCTGCTTTATGACCGATTCGGTTCCACCTTCGCCCACTTTGGAGGACTCTTCCGCAGAGCTCGAAAGGTTACGAACTTAAAAGTCGCCGGCTGGACACAAGCCAACCCTCTCAAGCGCCAGTTTCAAATTAACCTGCGTAACCACCGCAAAACATTGGTCGTGGATGGCGTGATCGGATTTTTCGGCGGCATCAATTTGAGCGACGACCACACCACCCGGCCCGGCAAACCGCCTATCCGCGACTACCACTTTGAGGTCGAAGGCCCGATTGTTCAGGAACTGCAATACGCCTTTATGCGCGACTGGTACTTCATTACAGAAGAATCTCCAGACAAACTGCTGACGGAGGAATACTTTCCGCACGCAGATCCCGCTGGAAAAATCACCGCGCGCTTGATTAGCACCGGGCCGTCCACCGTCGAAGATGTTGCCACCGAAAGTTTTTTCAACAGCATCGTGCTGGCCAAAAAGCAGATTCTTGCCGTCACGCCTTACTTTGTTCCGCCGGAAGATATTCTGCGCGCGCTGCGCTCCGCCGCCTTGCGCGGCGTGGATGTTCACCTCGTGGTGCCGAAAGAAAACAATCACCGCTACGCCGGTTACGCCAGCCGCGCCCTCTACGAAGAACTCCTGCTGGCCGGCGTGCATATTCATGAGCGCCGTCCGCCCTTCATGCACGCCAAGGCACTTGTTATTGATGGCGAATTTTCTCTCGTGGGGACCGCCAACCTCGACGTGCGCAGTCTGCATTTGAACTATGAAACCTGCCTCGCGGTTTACAGCACGGAATTCACCGACGCCATGAAAGAAATCATCCACGAAGACATTGCCGCCAGCGATGAAGTCATTCTTGCCGACTGGCAAGCCCGCCCGGCCGGCTACCGCCTGCGCGAAAACCTCGCCTCGCTCCTGACGCCGATACTCTAAACGCGGGTCTATTTGACGAAGCTCATTCAGCTTTGCTGTTTCAGATTTTTACCCATCTTTTTCATGGCGCAAGTTTTGGCGCAAGTTTGGCGCAAGTTGTCATAACATGCCGGGTTTCAATGTGTAACGCAGAGAGTTCGTTGCGCCTTTCGCATCCAGAATACCGGTATTTACCAGTCCTTGAATATCCCGCTGCAACGTTCGGCGGGGAACGTCCGGACAGGCGACTTCCAAATCGGCAAAGTACGCTTCGCGGTGTTCCAGAAGAAAACTGACAAGAACCTGCTGACGGGCGGTCAAGCCGTGTTTCTTCGCGATGAGGCCGGTTTGGATAACCCGCTGGCCCCAGTCTTTCACCTCAAGCAGTTGAGTTGCCAGCCCGCGCGTAAAATATTCCAGCCAGCCGGTCATATCCATGTTCTGCTCGCGCACATTCTGAATGGCGCGGTAAAAGGCGGGACGGTCGTGGTCATAAAATTCGCTGATGGTGAACAGCCTCTTGAAATCATATCCGGCGCGGTAAAGACAAAGCGTGGAAAGAAGCCGGGACGTTCTGCCGTTGCCGTCACGGAACGGATGAATATGCACCAGCTGAAACTGCGCCACGCCGCTTTTCAGAACGGGATGGATTTCCGAGGCGGTATTCAGCCAGTCCACCAGCCCCTGCATAAGTTCCGGCACCTCGGCGGCGGGCGGCGGCGTATAAATCACCTGCCGGGTCGCGCTGTTAATCACATAATTCTGCTTTTCGCGGTATTCCCCCGGCGAAGCACTGCCGCCACGCACATCGGCAACCAGCCGCCGGTGGATTTCCAGAACCATCCGCTCGGTAATCGGAGCCCCGCCAATGACGTACTGCTTCACAAAATCAAAAGCATCCAGATAGTTGCGGAGTTCCCGCTCATCTTCGGGGTTCACTTCGGGAAGTATTTCACCGGCAAGCAACCGCTCCGCCTGATCCAGCGTCAACTGAGAGCCCTCGATATGCGTGGTAAAATGCGCCTCACGAACCAGCGCCCGGCGCTCCATCGCGCCGATCCACTCTTCCGACAGCTTCGTCGCATCCAGAAAACCCTTTGCTTGGTCGATCCGCGAAAGATCGTCGGTCATCGCGTTCGTGATATGGAAAACTGGTTTCAGCGCACTCATTTACTTTTCTCCATCATACGTTTCCCATTTTCCGTCAGGCTACTTGATCGGTTACTTGGTCGGTCGTCAGCGTGTACTGCGGGTTATATGCGCCATCATCTGCGGGGTTCTGTCTCTCCAGTTTTTTCATTTTCTAAATTTCATTGGCTGACCCGTTTTCTGACCCGTTTTCC
>CAZSSI010000041.1:0-10457 GCA_964609345.1 uncultured Verrucomicrobiota bacterium
CCCGGCGCGCGGGTTCTCGATCTGTTTGCCGGATCGGGTAGTCTGGGGCTGGAAGCGTGGAGTCGCGGCGCGGCGAGCGTGACAGCGGTCGAAAAAGTTTCCAAACACTGGAAAACAATGCAGGAAAACTTCCAAACTTTGGCTGGCGATCCGGATCTCGGAAGCTGGCAGGCGGTTCAGGCGGACGTCTATGAATTTCTGAAGCGCGGCGCTGAGCCGTTTGATTTGATTTTTGCCGATCCGCCTTATGAAGAAGCCGATCTGCCGAAACTGCTGGAAGTCGCTGGCGGAGTGCTGGCACCGGGCGGGTTATTGGTATTTGAAATGCGCTCCCGTGATGATTATAGTGTGCCGCCTGAGTGGAGTCTGATTAAGGAAAAGCGCTACGGAGGAACCAAGATGCTTTTTCTGGAGCCGTTAAAATGAATAAAAAAGCAATTTATGCCGGAACGTTTGACCCGATGACGATGGGTCACCTCGACGTGGTGGAGCGCGCCGCCAAGATTTTCCCGGAGCTGATTGTGGCCGTAACCGCCATGACTGGCAAGAATACGCTGTTTTCGCAGGATGAGCGGTTCGATCTGGTTAAAAAATCGGCGGCGAAGCTGCCGAATGTGAAGGTGACGCTGTTTGACGGGTTGCTGGTAGAATATGCCCGGTCGCAGGGCGTCGGCGTTTTAATCCGCGGACTGCGGGCGTTTTCCGATTTCGAATATGAATTCCAGATGGCGCTGACCAACCGGCGGCTGGCACCGGATATCGAAACGCTCTTCCTGATGCCGAAGCAGGATTACAGTTTCCTTAGCTCGACCAACGTCAAGCAGGTCGCCTCGCTTGGCGGAAATGTTGACGAGTTTGTGCCTGCGGCTGTCGCGGCGGCGTTAAAGCAGAAGCTGAAGCAATAATTCCGCTTTCATCTTTCATAATTCATCCCTCATAGTTCATCCCATGATTATCAATGTAGCCCATATTCCCGAGTCGGGACGGAAGTTTCACGAGGAGGAGCCTGGCGAGATTCTCGGACTGGGCGAAGCCGACGAGTTTTATGCGGCGGGGCCGGTGAGTTGTGATCTTTACGCTCAAGTGGTGGATGAAACGCTGATTGTGCGGGGAACCCTGTCGGTTCCGCTGAAGGCCCACTGTGCGCGATGCACGCAAATTTTCTCGACAACCGTCACCGATTCCGGTTTCCTGCGCGACTTCTCCGGCATTCAGGGGACAGAGGAAGTGGACGTTACAGAGGATATCCGCGAGGCGATTCTGTTGAGTTTGCCGCACTTTCCCCTTTGCGACGAAAGTTGCAAGGGACTTTGTCCGCGGTGCGGTAAAAGCCTGAACGGCGCGTCGTGCGGATGCGGGAAGATTGAAACGGGCGGAGCGTGGAGCGCGCTCAATAGTTTGAAATTGTAATGGAAAAGCAGAACAGGGCTGGGGTACTATGCCGAGCCTTTTATAGAAAAGCAGTTTAGCGGGAGATTGAAGAAATGGCCCTACCAAAAAGAAAATCATCGAAAAGCAGAACGAGACGCACCAAAGCCGAAAACATGAAGCGTAAGCTGAACAATGCCGGTTTTGATGCCGAAAGCGGAGCCCCCGCGTTGCCGCATCGCGTATGCCCAACCACCGGCAAATACAAAGGCCGTCAGGTTATTACCGTCTCCGACGAGTAAGCCATGCGTATCGCAATTGACGCCATGGGTGGCGATTTCGCCCCTCGTGAGATCGTTAAGGGAGCCGTCGAAGCGGCCCGCGGTCTTCCCGGGATTGAGAAGCTATTCCTTGTTGGCGACGAATCTGCCATCAAGGCTGAGCTTTCGCTCTACGGGGAAATCCCTGCCTGTATTGAAATCCGCCATGCCTCCGAAGTGGTTGGGATGGGCGATTCGCCCGCGCTGGCTTTGCGCCGCAAAAAAGATTCTTCCATTATGCGCTCCGTCGAGCTGGTCAAAGCCGGCGAGGCCGACGCGATTTATTCCGCCGGTAGTACCGGTGCGGCGGTCGGAGCCAGCCAGCTCCGGTTGCGGACGATGGATAAAGTGGATCGTCCGGCCATTGCCACGGTTCTGCCGTCCATTAAAGGGCCGTTTGTCCTGCTGGACGCTGGCGCGACACCGGACTGCACACCTAAAATGCTGGCCGAATTCGCCATCATGGGTAGCATTTATGCCGAGCACATTTTGAATATCAAAACCCCCCGTGTCGGCTTGATGAGCATCGGCGAGGAAGATTCCAAGGGCAGTAAATCCACCAAGGAAGCGTTCCAGATTCTGGAAAAAACGCCGCTCAACTTCATCGGCAACGTGGAAAGCCACGATATGTTTGAAGGCGCCGTTGATGTGGTCGTTTGCGACGGGTTCGTCGGCAACGTGGTTTTAAAAACCGCCGAAGGTGCCGCGCACGCCATGATTCAGTGGATCAAAGAGTCCTTCTCCGCGTCGCTGATTCGCAAAATTGGTGCCGGCATCCTGAAGGCCTCGGGCGCATTCGCCGAACTGAAGAAAAAAACCGATTCGGAAGCCTACGGCGGCGCCCCGCTGCTGGGCGTTAAAGGAATTTGTATTATCGGACACGGGTCTTCTTCATCGTTTGCTGTTTATAACGCCATTCGTGTGGCGGGAACGGCAATCGAACAGAAGGTGAATCAGCTGATCGAAGCGAAAATCAACGAAGTTTTCAAAGACAGTGAGTAAAACACCCAACAGCCTGCGTACGGTTTCGATCATTGGAACCGGTGCCTATTTTCCGGAAAAAACGGTGACGAACCGCGATCTGGAAAAGATTGTGGATACCAGCGACGAATGGATCTATTCGCGAACCGGAATGCGCGAACGCCGGATTGCCCGCGTCGATCAGGCGACGTCGGATCTGGCTGCTGAAGCCGCCAAAGCGGCGCTGGCCGACGCAGGTATTGGCACCGATGAAGTGGATCTGCTGATTGTCGCTACGCTTTCTCCCGACATGTTTTTCCCCAGCACCGCCTGTTTTGTTCAGGATAAGATTGGTGCAAAAAACGCCTACTGCTACGACCTCGGCGCGGCCTGCTCCGGCTCGCTCTACGCGCTCGAAACCGCTAAAAACCAGATCGCCTGCGGCGCAGTCAACACCGCGCTGGTAATCGGTGCTGAAAAAATGAGCACGTTCGTTGACTGGAAAGACCGCAACACCTGCGTGCTTTTCGGCGACGGTGCCGGTGCGATGGTTCTGCGCGCGACCGGCGCAAAACGCGGAATTATGAAAGGCGTCTTCGGTTCCGACGGTGCGCTGGCTCATCAGCTTTGGACGCCCGGCGGCGGTTCCCGCAATCCGATGACCCATGAGATGCTGGATCAGAACATGCAGTATCTCAAGATGGAGGGGCGCGAAGTCTACAAGCACGCCGTCACCCAGATGACACAGTCCTCTCTCGATGCGCTGGAAAAAAACGGCCTTACCTCCGACGACATCAAACTTTTTGTGCCGCATCAGGCAAACGCCCGCATCATCAATGCGATCAGTTCGCGCCTTGGTGTCGCAGACCGGACGTTCCTGAATGTAGAAAAATACGCCAACACCTCGGCCGCCGCACTGCCAATTGCTATTGATGAGGCGGCCAAATCCGGGCGAATTGCCAAGGGCGAGCTTATGCTTCTGGTTGCCTTCGGCGGCGGCTTCACCTGGGGTGCCAACATCGTGGAGTGGACAAAATGAAGAAAGCTATCCTTTTTCCCGGGCAGGGTTCGCAATCGGTCGGCATGGGCCGCGATTTCTACGACACGATTCCGGAGTGCAAAGCGCTTTTCGAAAAAGCCAACGCTGTACTCGGCTACGACATTGCCGCGATCTGCTTCGACGGTCCGGAAGAAGAGTTGAAAAAATCGCACAACACTCAGCCGGCGATTTTTATCGTCAGCGCCGCCGCATTCGAGGCGCTCAAACTGAAGAAGCCGAGCCTTACTTTTGATTACGCCGCCGGACACAGTCTTGGCGAGTGGGGCGCTCTTTACGCCGCCGGAGTCGTTTCCTTCGAAGACACGCTACGCGTTCTCAAAGCCCGCGGTGAATTTATTCAGGCCGCCTGCATCGCCAATCCCGGTGCCATGCTGGCTGTTATCAATCTCGACCGCGCCGTGCTTGAAAAGATCGCCGCCGAAGCCGGCGTCACACTGGCGAACATTAATTCGCCCGATCAGATTGTTCTCTCCGGAACCGCTGACGGAATCGCCAAAGCCGAAGTGCTTTGTAAAGCCGCCGGAGCCAAACGCGCGCTACCGTTGCCGGTTGCCGGTGCGTTCCATTCTCCGCTGATGGCACCTGCCGCCGCAAAGATGGCTGCATTCCTCGAAACGATCTCGCTCAAGGCTCCGACGATGCCGGTTCTTTCAAATGTCATCGGCAAGCCTCACGAAGGGATTGAGGCGATCCGCGCCAATATGATTGCGCAAATTACCGGATCGGTGCGCTGGGTTGAGTCGATGCAGTGGCTTGCTGCACAAGGCGTTACTGAGGTGCTGGAATGCGGTCCGGGTAAAGTTTTGGCCGGCCTGATGAAGCGGATTGACAAGAACGTCGCCGTCTCTAACATAGGTGCCGTTTCCGATCTGGAAGCCTGAACCGCGGGAAAAACGAAAACAGAGAGTAAGGGGATTTTTCATGGGACAATTTGATGGAAAAGTTGCATTGGTAACCGGAGCCGCCCGCGGTATCGGTCAGGCGATTGCGTTGAAGCTTGCCGCCGACGGCGCCGACCTCGCGTTGTGCGACCTGAAAGCCGAATGGCTCGAAGAGACCGCCGGTAAAGTCAAAGCGCTGGGCCGCCGCGCGGAGTGCTACAGCGTGGACGTCAGCAGCGCCGACGGCGTGGATGCCACCGTTAAGCAGATCGAAAAGGATTTCAATAAAGCAGTCGATGTTCTGGTCAACAACGCGGGCATTACCAAAGACGGTCTGATCATGCGCATGAGCGAAGCCGACTGGGATGCCGTGATGAATGTGAATCTTAAAGGCGTGTTCCTCTTCACCAAAGCCGCGATGCGCGGCATGATGAAGCAGCGCTCCGGCAGCATCATCAACATTGCTTCCATTATCGGCCTTATCGGCAACCCTGGCCAAGCCAACTATGCGGCTTCCAAGGGCGCGGTGATTTCCTTCACCAAAACCGTTGCCAAAGAACTTTCCAGCCGCAATGTCCGCTGTAACGCGGTCGCCCCTGGCTTTATCCGCACGAAAATGACGGATGCGCTTTCAGAAGAGGTGCAGCAGAAGATGCTCGCCAATATCCCGCTGGGCCGCTTCGGCGACCCTGAAGATGTGGCCAATGTGGTCGCTTTCCTGGCGGGGGACGCTTCAGGTTATGTCACCGGACAGGTGATTTCGACTTGCGGCGGTATGGTTATGTAGGTTAAAGAGACGTTCATTCAGGAGCCGAAACCAAGGAGAAAGACTATGGCACTTGCAGATAAAGTAAAAGATATCATTGTTGAGCAGCTTGGCGTAAACGCGGATCAGGTTACCCCAGCCGCTTCATTCATCGAAGACCTCGGTGCCGACTCGCTCGACACCGTCGAACTCGTAATGGCTTTCGAAGAAGAATTCGGTGCGGAAATTCCGGACGAAGATGCTGAAAAGCTCACCTCCGTTGGCGCCGTCATCGACTATCTCAAGTCAAAAGGTCTTGGAGAATAAAGACCGCTTGTGATAGAAAAACCGGGAACCTTTAAACGGGTTCCCGGCTTTTTTGTTTAATTTTTCGGAGTATTATTATGAGTCGTCGTAAAGTGGTTATTACTGGCATGGGCGCGATTACCCCGATTGGCAACAACCTTGCCGAATTCTGGGAAGGTCTTCAGGCGGGTCGTTCTGGCGGCGCAACCATCACCAAAATTGCAAACCTGGACGGCTTCACAACGACCATCGCCGCCGAAATCAAAAACTTTGAACCCGAACAGTATATTTCGAAAAAAGAAGTCCGCAAAATGGATCCGTTCACCCAGTACGGGCTGATCGCCTCCATTATGGCCATGCAGGATTCTGGGCTCGATCTCGCTAAAGAAGATTTGGAACGCATCGGCGTCATCGTCAGCACCGGCATCGGCGGACTGCAAATTATGGAAGCCTCTCAGGACATCTACCGTGAGCGCGGAGCCTCTCGCCTGTCACCTTTCATTATCCCGGTCATGATCACCAACATCGTTGCCGGTCATGTTGCTATTCAGTACGGCCTCAAAGGTCCTAATTTCTGCGTCACCAGCGCCTGCGCTTCGGCAACGCACTCCATTGGTGAAGCTCTGCGGATTATTCAGCACGGCGAAGCCGACGTGATGCTGGCAGGCGGAACCGAAGGCGCGATTACTCCACTCGGCGTTGGCGGCTTCTGCGCTCTGCGCGCGCTGACCACTCGTAATGACGATCCGGCTCGCGCCTCGCGCCCGTTCGACCTCAACCGCGACGGATTCCTGATCGGCGAGGGCGCCGGTGTCATCGTCATTGAAAGCGAAGAACATGCCAAAGCACGCGGCGCGCGAATCTACTGCGAACTCGCCGGCTACGGACGCACCTGCGACGGACACCACATTACGGCACCGGATCCGGACGCTACACAGGCTGCGCGCGGCATGCGCCTTGCCTTTGAAGATGCCGGTCTGAAAGCCGAAGACATTGACTACATCAACGCCCACGGAACCAGCACCTCGCTTAACGACAAGGGCGAAACGCTGGCGATCAAGAAAGCGTTTGGCGACCACGCCTATAAAGTGGCGGTCAGCTCCACCAAATCCATGACCGGGCATCTGCTCGGCGCGGCTGGCGGCGTCGAAGCCATTGTCTGTGCTCTGGCGATTAAGGAAGGTATTGTTCCTCCGACCATTAACTATGAAACGCCCGATCCGGATTGCGACCTCGACTATGTTCCGAATGTCGCCCGCAAGATGGAAGTGCGCGCCGCGCTGAGCAACTCGCTCGGCTTCGGCGGACACAACGCCACGCTGTGTTTCAAGAAAGCGTAAGTTTCCAAGTGTTGGAAGCGCGAAGGCCGCCCCGACCGGGCGGCCTTTTTATTTTTCCGGCGGCGTCTGGCGGGTTTTTCGTTTGGGCGTGAGCCAGCCTCGGTGGACGAACAGACCGAACATTCCAATGCCGAGAAACGCCATCAAGCCCAGAACGATAAAATAGCCGCTGCGGGTTTCCAGTTCGGGCATGTGTTTGAAGTTCATGCCATATACACCGGCGATAAACGTCAGCGGAATGAAGATGGTGGAAATAATCGTCAGCACCTTCATGATTTCATTCATTCGGTTGCTGATGGTGGAGAGATAAAAATCCATCAGGCTGGAGTCCAGTTCGCGGCAGGTTTCGGCCAGATCAAGCAGACGTACGGCGTGGTCCTGACAGTCGCGCAGGTAGATGCGGGTGGTCTGGGTGATCAGCGGCGAAGCGGAGTTTACCAGAGCGCTGGTCATTTCGCGCACCGGCCAGAGGGTGCGGCGCAGTGTCATCAGGTCGCGCTTAACATCGAACAGCAGCGCAACAGTCGAAGAGTCAGGATGTTTCAAAATGACCTCTTCCATATCGTCGAGCCGCGTGTCGTAGGATTCCAGCAGCGGGAAATAGGCATCGACGATGGCGTCAATCAGCGAGTAGAGCAGATAGTCGGCGTTCATGGTGCAGACGATGCCGCCTTTTTTACGGATGCGTTCGCGCACCGCATCCAGACAGTCGCCTTCATTTTCCTGAAACGTCAGCACGAAATTGGCGCCGAGGAAAAAGCTGACCTGTTCCGAAAAAAGCTTTCCGTCTTGTAGGTAAAGCATCCGCATGGCGGTGTAGAGATTGGTTTCGTAATCATCCACCTTGGAACGCTGCCGCAGACTCACCACGTCTTCGAGTGCCAGCGGATGGAGCTTAAAAAGCTGACCGAGGTGACGGAGCGCGGCTTCGTCGCCCAGCCCGTCTACATTAATCCAAAGTACCGGGTATTGGCCGATCAACCCATCCAGTTCGTGGACATCGTTGATGCGTTTCTCTAAAAACTGCTCCGGCCCGTAGGCCATCACCTGAATCACCGGCTTCGGCCACGACGGATCAATCACCAGCGTGCCTGGCGTCATTCCCGGCGTACGCTTCGGTCTCCGCACACGGTCTTTTCTTTTCATAAGAACACCTTAATTTTCCGCTGTGTTAAAGATCTAGCACCAGTCTCAAACCGGCATCTACTTCGGCTGTTTTTGATGCCGGTAGCATGGAAACTTTTTCGGTCAGACAGGCTTTATCCAGCGTAATAATTTGAGAAATATTCGCTACGGAATCTTTTGAAAGCCCTGTCCAGCGGTTTTTGAGCAGGATATTCCCGGGCGCTTCGGACAGCCGCAGATTGGAGGTCAGTGCGACAGCAATAATGGTGGAAATACGGCTTTGATTAAAATCGTCCTGTTGCACGATGAGAACAGGCCTGCGATATCCCGGCTCGGAACCGTCAGGTGAGGGCAAATCCGCCCACCAGATTTCGCCGCGCCGCATTTACCAATCCTCCTTGCCGATGGCCTGAGTTTGCAGGCGGGTAAGAACGGGATCGGGTTTGGACGGCTCAGCGGAATAAACGGCATCCAGCTTTTCTCTGACCAGAAGGGCTTCGTGCTCTTCTACGTATTCGCTCACGGCCTGCGTATAGAGTTCGCTGCGGGAAAGATGCTGCCGCTTTGCAAACTGCTCGGCCAAAGTGAAAATATCATCCGGAATGGATATCGCGGTTTTCATGCCCGAAAGGTATAACCACGGTTATACCCAGTCAAACTTTTTCCACAAAGGCGCATATCAGCGCTTATCGACTGTTTTCGTAGACGAGGCTTCCAGCCTCGTTCAGTAAGACAACAAACTTTGCTCATGCAAACGAGGCTGGAAGCCTCGTCTACGCTACTCCTATCAGTCGATCGTATTGACCAGCAGGCCGTCGCGGAGCTTTGGTTCGAACCAGGTGCTCTTCGGCGGCATCAGCAGGTTGGCGTCGGCGACGGCCATCAGTTGGTCGAGCGTGGTCGGGTAGAGCGAGAAGGCGACGGCGGCTTCGCCGGCGTCGACGCGGCGTTCGAGTTCCGGCGTTCCGTGGATACCGCCGACGAAGTCGATGCGGTTGCTTTCGCGCGGGTCGGCAATGCCGAGCAGCGGAGCCAGCACGCGGTCTTGCAGGACGCTCACGTCGAGCGAAGCGACCGGATCTTTCGACAGCGCCGCTTTCGGCGTCAGCAGGAACCATTTACGGTCGATGTACATGCAGACGGCACCGGGCGCGCCGGGCATTTTCTGGTCGGTCGCGGTGACGGTGAAAGATTTTTCCAAGCCCAGGAAAAACTCTTCCTGCGACTGGCCGTTCAGGTCGAAGACGACGCGGTTGTACGGTAGAATTTTGAGCTGACCGGCGGGGAAGAGCACGGTGAGGAACCAGTTGTACGGCTCGTCGCCGGTGTGCTTCGGGTTGTCCTTGCGGCGCATCTGAGCCACGCGCACAGCGCTGGCCGCGCGGTGATGGCCGTCGGCCACGTAGAAGGCCGGAACGTTTTCAAAGGCGGACTGCACGGCGGCGGAGTCGGCGATTTTCCAGACGGTGTGGATAATGCCGCCTGCGGCGGTGACGCAGTAGAGCGGTTTTTCCTGCGCGGTTTTCTGCATCAGGCCGGTGATGGTCGCGTTGTCGCGGTAGGTCAGGAAAATCGGGCCGGTATGGCTGTTGGTTCGGTCGACGTGTTTGGTGCGGTCGTCTTCTTTTGCGCGGCGGGTCTTTTCATGGATTTTGATTTTGCCGTTTTCGTAGTCGGCTACGTTGCAGAGCGCGACGACGCCGTATTGAATCCGTCCATCCATCTCCTGACTGTAGAGATAAAGCGTTGGCTTATCTTCGCGAATCAGCGAGCCGCCGGTTTTCAGTTTGGCAAAATTTTCGACCGCCTTGGCGTACACGGCGTCGGAATAGGGATCGGTGCTGTCCGGCAGATCGATTTCCGAGCGGGTCACGCGCAGGAACGAAAGCGGATTTCCGGCGGCCATTTCGGCGGCCTGTTTCCGGTCCATCACATCGTAGGGAAGAGTCGCAATTTGTTCCGCCAGACCTGCTGCGGGCCGCCATGCTTTGAAAGGATTGATTTTCATAATGCGGCGCAGTGTACAGGGACGATCCGGGAAAAGACAACCGCGAATGAACGCCAATGAACGCTAATGGAAGGATTTGGAAATATAGATGTTTTGCCGTATGACCCGTGGTGATTTCCCAATATTCGGAACGAGTGCAGAGACGCCGCTTCCACCCCGAAGTTTCCAAGCCGTGGAACCGATTGGCGCTAATTCGCGTTCATTCGCGGTTAGATAAAAATCTCAAAACGGCGGATCGGAATGGAACGCCAGCTTTTCGCCGGTACGCGGATGGGTGAATCTGAGGAAACTGGCGTGGAGTTTGAGTTGGCCCGGTGCGGTGCCGGAGCCGTAAAGACGGTCGC
>CAZSSI010000042.1:0-10224 GCA_964609345.1 uncultured Verrucomicrobiota bacterium
CGAGAATCATTGCCTTCTGCAGTAGAGATGCTTTTTCCTACGATACGAATGAGTCCTTCACACTCTTCAAAAACCGGTGCAACGGGTATTTGTTTGCTGTAGTTTTTGCGCTCAATGATTTTCAACCAGATACGGGTTTCCTTCAATTCCTTGAGAGACACCTTCAGTTTATGAATGAAATCTTTGCGCGATTCAGCACCCTGAGCTTCGCCGTAGTTAGCCGCTGGTGAAGTTCCTGATCTTGAAAGCTGTCCGGCAATATGCAATCCGGTCTGTGTACGCGGCAGGTTCTCAGCAACATCCAGAGCCATCACGGCAAAATCAATCAGCCGGTCTTCAAGGTCATATTTTTTGCTGTCCGCCATCATCTTTCCTTGATCATTGAATATTGAACATTGCTTGTTGAATATTACTCGTGGCTCCCGCCTCCCCAAAGTTTTGAAAGCCATGTGCGCCACGCGGCGCGGATCGGCAGTTCCGGTTTCATCTGGCTGGCGGCGTAGCGCACACAACCGATGGCGGCGGCAAAACGCGCACCTTCCTGTTTGGTGGAAAGGCCGACGCAATCATGAATGCGACCGACCTGACAGGGCGCGTTAAAAACCTGCTGGGCCAAATCGGTAATTCCTTCCATCGCCGATCCGCCGCCAGTCAGAATGACGCCGGCGTTGAGCTGGCCGGAAAGTCCGTCCTCTTCGATCTTTTCGGCGATCAGTTTGAAAATTTCCTCCACGCGGGCGTTGACGATGGTGTGCAGTGTCGCGGCTCGTACCACCCGTCCGCTGAATCCGCCTTCGGCAGGAATGGAAATATTCTGATCGTTCTGAAGCCGGTTGATGAGCGCGCTGCCGGATTCTTTTTTCAAGGTTTCGGCCTGCCGGCGGTTAAGGTTGAGGCCGCTGCAAATATCGGCTGTGACGTGGTCGCCGCCGACCGCAATAGAACCGGCCAGCTTGACGAGTCCGGCGTTATAAACGAGGAAATCTGTGGTTCCGCCGCCGAGGTCAATCACCACGACGCCGGCGCGTTTTTGTTCCGGCGTGAGCACTGCCAGCGCGGAGCAGAACCCGGCAAACGCGGCGTCGGCGCAAACGACCGGCACGTTTTCGGTCAACTTTTTCAGGTTTTCAACCACGGCGCGCTGACCATGGATGAGGAGCATGCCGACGCGCAGTTCTTCGGCCAGCATCCGCTCCGGATTGACGACACCGCCGCGACCATCGACTTCAAAATTCTGTTGCAGCGTGTGTAGCCGAATCCGTTCGTCAGGCAACGGAATTTTGCGAGCCACTTCAAGCGCCTGATCAATATCGTCACGGATAATTTCGCCGCCCGGCTCTTCGTATTCGTTCAGCACAGGAATTCCGCCAATATGCAGACGGCTTTCCACCCTTCCTCCGGAAGCGACCAGATAAACGCTTTCGCCGATCGATTTATGTGCCGCGGCTTCCGCCGCTTCCATGGCGCGGCGCACCGCTTCGAGCGCCAGTTCAAAGTCAACAATTTCGCCCTTACGTACACCGCGCGACTCGCACTCGCCGAGTCCGGCCACCATCAAGCCGCCGTCTTCACGGACTTCTGCCATTAACACCTTGATGGTCGTTGTACCGATTTCAAGAGCAGTAATAAAAGGTGCTGCCATAAAATTCCTTCTTATTTCGCCGGTGCCAGCGTCGGTGCCGGCACTAAATCATAGAACGTTACCGGAACGTTGCGTCCATCGGGCGTCAAATCGATGGTCCTCGCCCGCCGGCCCTGTTCGTTCGACAACTGCAAAACGCTGACCAGCCGGATCAGTTTTTCGCGCGCCGAATGCTGGGGGAAGCGAACCGTCGTATCGTTGTTCACAATGGCCGTTACAAAATCGGGATAGCGGATATCAAAACTGCTGAACGCGACCTGCGAACCAAGGCTGAGCTGGTCGGCGGCGGCAAGAATATCCAAACACTGACGGATGCCGGGGTTTTCGACACGATCACCGGGACGCAGATTTTTTGGATTGAGTCCTTCGATCAGCGGAAGCGACTGTCCGTTGCGGGTCGTCGGCATAATTACCCCGTGACGATCCACGAGAAACGGCAATGCATGCGGATTCCAGCGAACTTGTGCCACAGCGACTCGTTCAATAATACTGATGTTCAGCGTATCCGGAAGTTTTCGAACGATGGTGACCGATTCGACCAGGGGAACGTCTTCCAGTTTTCTGCGCAGCACATCAAAATCCAACGCGAACAGATTCGTTCCGACATGAAGCCCTGCCCGTGCACAGAAAAACTCCGGTGGAAGCCGTCCGTCGGTCGTAATGTTAATCGCCTTGAGTTCAAATTTCGGATTACGGGAAAGAAACAGCGATCCGGTGTATTGGAGGCTTTTATAAATCCCGAACAGCAAAGCCAGCGAAGTCGCGGCCAAAAGAAGAATCACCAGTCCGCGCCGAACGACCATTTTTTTCGCGGTTTTACTGCGGGTCTTACTGTAATAAATTTTCGGTGGCGTCCGTCTTCTTGCGGCCATAGCGATTCTCCGTCGATGTGCGTGGAGCCTTTATAACGAAGCGGTTTTCATGATTCGATCACAAAGCGCGGGAAACTCAATTCCAGCGGAGGCGGCAGCCTTTGGAAGCAGGCTATGCGAGGTGAATCCGGGAATGGTGTTCAGTTCGAGAACGAACTGCTCACCTTCCGGCGTCATGCGGAAGTCGACACGACCGAAACCGCGCGCGCCAAGGGCCTCGAAGGTTTTTAGCGCTGTTTTCTGCATCCGTGCGGCAGTGTCGGCGTCGAGTTCGGCAGGAATGACATACCGTGTGGTGTCCACTTTGTATTTGGCGGTGTAGTCGTACCAGCCCGCCGCTGTCACAATTTCAACAATCGGCAGAACCTGGCCGTCCACGATGCCGACGGTAAATTCGCGTCCTGGAATGAACCGCTGAACGAGAACTTCGTCGTCGTATTTGAAAGCATCCGCCAGAGCCGAAGCCCATTCCGATTCGTCGAAAACCAGCGAGCAACCAACACTGGAGCCTTGCCGCGGCGGCTTGACGGCCACCGGAGGCTTCATCGTCGGTGTTTCGTCGGGCCGCAGTGTTTCACTTTCCGGAACCAGCACACCGGCTTTGCGCAGACAAACTTCGGTGAGCAGTTTATCAAACGAGCGGCGGCTGGATTCTACATCAGCACCGACATACGGAAGTCCGAGTTCCGTCAGCCGCGCCTGAGCGCCGCCGTCTTCACCAAACGTTCCGTGCAACGCAATGAACACCGCTTCAATTCCGGCGGGCACCGTAAAGTCCGGAGAGGTTACATCAATCTCAGTTACATTATAACCGGCCTTGCGCAAATTGGCGGCAATGGCCGCGCCGGATTCAAGAGAGACTTCGCGCTCTGCAGAAAAGCCGCCCTTAAGGACGGCAACGTTTTTAAAATGCTTCGGCATGGTATTGACCCCGATGAAATCAAAATTGAACACGGCCAACAATCTACCCGCCCAGCCCGGCGACTCAATCCGAAAACAACGAATCGGCGGATATTTTCATGCCACCGTGAAGTCGCAGACGATCGGCAAGTGATCGGAAAACTGGACGTCCGGCATCCAGCATTGCTCCACGCTGATTTCAGGGCTATGCAGAACAAAATCAAGGTGCCGCTTCGGCTTCCAGCTCGGGAACGTCGGCGAGTCGGCCGCATGGGCATTTTTAAGTCCTGTCGCCGCCTGAAACAGCCGGATCTCTTGTTCGCCCCACAACGCGTTAAAATCACCGGCGACGATGTGCGGTTTCTTTACCGTTTGGAGCAGATCATACAGATCACCGAGCTGACGGTGGCGCAGGCGGGAACTAAGCGCCAGATGGATCAGAAAGAAGGTGACGTTTTCCATCTCCAGCTCAATCACCAACCGCTTCACACCGCGATCAAAGTAATGAAAGGTCTCCTTATGCCCGTCGTCGCGCACTACGAAGGCGTTGCCCTGCTGATTCAGGATCGGAAAATGGTTCGTCAGCGATTCTTCGCCGTACTTCGAGCGATAGACGTGATAGTGCCCCATCCGACTGGCAATCGTCTCTGCCTGATTGCTCTTGCCCGAACGGTACGAGCCAGCATCCACCTCAATCAACCCGGCCACATCTGGGTTTAAATCCTGTAAAAACTGCGTGATGCATTCGAAATTTTTGCCGGTTCGGCGAAAATAGCCGTTCAGCGGAGAATGAAGTTTTCTCCCGCCAGTCCCGTACCGGATATTATATAAAACAAATCTCATAAACAGCCTTGTAAGAGTGGAATGATGGAATATTGGAATGCTGGAGTATTGAAGAATAAACTCCAGAACTCCCTTACTCCAATACTCCCTTACTCCATTCCCCTATTCTTTCGATGTCGCCCGCGCCAATAATCAATAACACATCACCGGCGCGTAACTCGCACTGAATATCCTGCCACGTTTTTTCCAAGGTCTGAAAAAATTTTATCCGATTCTGCCAACCCTCGGAAAACCGGCCCATCAAATCTTCCGTCGTTCCGCCCGCCAGTGGTTTTTCCGATGCGGCGTAAACCGGCAACAGCCACAACTTATCCAAGCCTTGAAACGCGGGCGGAAAATCGTTCATCAGCGCCTTGGTACGCGTATAGCGATGCGGCTGAAAAACACCGAGCAGCCGTTTTGGCTTCAGCGTTTCCAGCGCCGTCTGAATCAGCGTGCGGATTTCCGTCGGATGGTGCGCGTAGTCGGAAATAATCGTGTATTCGCCTTCAAACACCCGCTCGAAGCGCCGTTTGACTGGTTTTATTTTTTCCAGTGCCTGAAAAATTTCTGCTTCGGCCTTCCATTGTTTGGAAACTTCGATGGCGGCCATTGCATTCAACCGGTTATGCCTGCCCAGCAACGCCACTCGCCACTCGCCACTCGCCACTCCGTAAGGCACCGCTTTCGGATTGTCTGCGCAAAGTCGCGCAGCGGCGGGATCTTCGGCGCAATAGACAATTTTCTGCTTGGTGTTGGCAATGAAGGTCTTGAAGCAGGCTTCGAACGCTTCAACGCTGGCATGGTGCTCCATGTGGTCGTATTCGATATTGGTAATCACGGCAATGTCAGGATGATAGTTAACGATCGTGCCGTCGCTTTCGTCGGCTTCGACCGCCATTATTTCGCCGTCTTTGGCGACGCCGTCGAAACCGGGCACTTCGCCGCCGATGCAATAGCCGCAACCGAGAATCTGCGCTATCATTGACGTTGTCGTCGTTTTGCCGTGAGTCCCGCTGACGGCGATGGTGAACCGGTCGCGCAACAGCGCGGGCAGAACTTCGCCGCGGCGGCTGACGGGAACGCTGGCATGCACCACTTCGGGATGATCATCCGGCACGGCGGTGGTACGGATAATCCACTCGACACCTTCCAGATGTGACCGGTCATGGCCAATTAAAACGGGAATCCATTTTCCGCGTAGCCAGACCGTCTGGCGGTTTTCCTGTTCGTCGCAGCCGGTTACTCGATGTCCGCGCTCTTTGAGAAGCAGTGCGAGACCCGCCATGCCGATACCGCCGATACCGATCATATGAATCCGGCGTGGCTCTGAAAGCATTGTGTCTATTTGCGGGTGCATTCTTCCACCACACCGGCAAGAATTGCGGCTGCATTCAGAGGAATGGCACGCGCTGAAGCTCGTGCGCGCATTTTTTCGAGCCGCGCCGGATCTTCAATTTGCGCGGTAAGATAACCTTTAAGCCACTCAACCGTCATATCGCTCTGCTGGATCACGTCGGCAGCGCCGAATTTTTCAAGCGCACGGGCGTTGGCAGTCTGATGGTCGCTGGCGGCGTGCGGATACGGAATCAGCAAGGCAGGCAAGGCAAACACACCCAGCTCGGCACAGGTGGATGCGCCGGAGCGGCAGATGGCCAGCGCGGATTTTTCGTAGAGCCGCACCATGTCCTGCGTAAATGCGAGAACTTCCGCATTTACCCCGGCGGCGCGATAGCGCTCGGCAATCTGTTGTTCGTCCGCAACACCGGTTAAATGTGTAACGCTTATGGCCGGATTTTTCAGTGCGCAAACGGCTTCAGAAACCATTTCGTTGATGGCATGTGCGCCGAGCGATCCGCCCATCACCAGCAAATGAAATCCCGGTTTCGGGCCGCCGTCTTCAGTCCTCCGGATTTCCGGACGAAGCGGCATTCCGGCAGAAACAGCGTTCATGCCTTTAAGATGATAGCGGGTTTCTTCAAAACAAATGGCGATGGCACGCGCCTTCGGGGCGAGCAGTCTGACAGCCCTTCCCGGTATGGCGTTGGCTTCGTGCAGAATGTACGGAATTCCATGCAGGCGGGCCGCCAGACAAGGGCCGATAGAAGCGTAACTGCCCATAGCCAGCACGACGTCGGGCTGATGGCGTAGCATAATGAACCAGCAACGGAGCACCGCGCCGGCAATCCGCACAGCGGTCAGCACCGACCGGAACGCGCCAAACTGAAATCCTTCCGACGGAATCGTAACGATCCGCCCTTCCCAGCCTTTGACGGCGGTGTCTTCGCCATCTTTACCGGCAAGCCAGAGGGTGACGTGGTGCCCGCGCTCTCTCAGAACGCGAGCGGTGGCGAGTCCGGGGAAAATGTGTCCGCCGGTTCCGCCGCAGGCGATGGCGATATGCAGCTTTTCTTTCATGTGTGATCCGTAATCCGTAACACCTAATCCGTAACGAGTAATACGTAATCGAGAAAAATTCCCTCTCCGTATCGTTACGAATTACGCGTTACTCGTTTTCTGTTTTTAGAACATTAAATCCTGTCATTTCCAGACCCCGCATTTTCGGAGCTCTTCCGGAAGATACAGCGAACCGGTAAAACAAACGAGCCGCTTTTTACCGGCTTCCAGCCAATCGATTGTCGGTTGTATTCCACCGACAGGCTGAATGTCCATGCCGATTTTTGTTCCGATGGCGGCAATCTGCTCCGCCGGCATTGCCCGGTCGCCGGGCAGTGTAAACGCCCAGGCTTTTTCGACGGCGGGTTTGAGCGCTTTAAGGATTCCTTCGACGTCCTTGTCTTTCATAAAGCTGAAGAAGAGTCCTTTTTCAAATCCCGGAAAAGTTTCTTCCAGCGTTTGGCAAAGCGCGCGCGCGCCGCAGACGTTGTGAGCGCCGTCGTAGAGCACCGGCGGCTTCTGCTGAAGAAGCTGGAAGCGGCCCGGCCATTTGACGGCTTCGAGGCCCCGCTTCATTTGAAGGCGGATGTTTTCAATATCAGCCAGGTCTTCGAGCGCGGCGACGGCGATGCCGCAGTTTTCCAGCTGAAAATTCCCGGCAAGCGGCAGGCGGACATTCTGATAGTCGTGGCCGCTGGCTTCGATATTTAGAAGTTGATCGTCGCGGCGGGCGTCCAGAACTTGAAAAAAGACGGCTTCGTCGCTTCCAAGGATGGGAACTTTTTTCTCTTTGGCTTCCTTATAGATAACCGCTTCAGCCTCGACCGGCATCGGACCGCAGATCACCGGCGCGCCGGATTTGATGATGCCGGCTTTTTCCCCGGCGATTTTTTCGATTTCGGTTCCGAGATATTCGGCGTGATCGAAATCAATGCGGGTGATGACGGAAAGAACCGGCTGAATGACATTGGTGGCGTCCCACCGTCCACCCATGCCGGTTTCGATGACGGCATAGTCCACCTTTTCGCGTTTGAAATACTCAAACGCCATGGCGGTGGAGATTTCGAAGAAAGTGGCCGGGCGCGTCGGGAGGCTTTGCGCAGCCTTTTCGACATCGGCGACCAGCTGTTCCAGAACCGGATCAGGAATTTCGCGTCCGTTGATACGGAATCGCTCGTTGAAACGAAAAAGGTGCGGCGAGGTATAGAGTCCGGTTTTAAATCCGGAGGCGCGCAGGACGGATTCCATCATGGCGCAGACCGAACCTTTGCCGTTTGTTCCGGCGACGTGGATACATTTCAGGCTCTTGTGCGGGTTGCCGAGCTTTTCGAGTAGCGCGGTGGTGACCTCAAGCCCGGGCTGGATGCCGTGCGCTGTCCGCGCAAACAGGGATGCGATGGAATTTTCAATATTCAATTTTCAATACTCAATATTCGATGCGGGTCAGGAATTGCCCTGATTTTTACGGGCGGTGGAAATGCTTTTACCGCAGATTTGAATAAGTTTACAGCATTCATTCAAAACCGGATCGGTAATCTCCGGACTCAAATACTTTTTCCGATAGATAATTTTAATCCACACCCTGGATTCTTTCAGTTCTTTGAGAACGATTCCGAATTTGTGAATAAAATCTTTGCGAGATTCGCTACCTTGAACCTCGCCATAATTGGCCGCCGGAGATGTTCTGGATCGTACTAATTGCCCGGCAATATGAAGACCCGCCGCCGTTTTCGGAAGCTGTTCGGCAACACCAAGAATAATGACCGCGAAATCAATCAGTCGATCTTCAAGGTCATATTTCAGGTCACTGCTCATTGAAAATTGAGAATTGAATATTGATCATTGAGCATTATCGGCCATGTAGTCGAGAACCAGAGCCAGACGGGCCTTGAGTTGCGGGCGGGGAACAACCATGTCAATCAGGCCATGCTTTTCGAGAAACTCGGCGCGCTGGAAGCCTTCCGGCAGATCCTGCTGGGTGGTTTCCTTAATGACGCGCGGTCCGGCAAAGCCGATGAGTGCGCCGGGCTCGGCAACGATCACGTCGCCGAGCGTGGCGAAGCTGGCCATGACGCCAGCCATAGTCGGATGAGTGAGTACCGGAATATAAGGAAGCCCCGCTTTGGCGTGGCGGGCGAGCGCCGCGCTGGTTTTAGCCATTTGCATAAGGCTATAGAGACCTTCATACATACGGGCACCGCCGGAAGCACAAACAATGATACAAGGCCGCTTTTCGGCGGTGCAGCGTTCAATAAGGCGGGTGATTTTTTCGCCGACCACGCTGCCCATGCTGGCGCCGAGAAAGGAAAAGTCCATGACACCGAGGCCGATATCGCGCCCGTTAAGTTTGGCGGCACCGCAGGTAACGGCATCCTTGAAGCTGGTCTTTTTCTGATTGGCTTCAAGCTTGGCAACGTAGGATTCTTTGCCGGTAAACCCGAGCGGATCTGCGGAGGTGATGTCTGCGTCCCATTCGACAAACGTGCCCTCATCGGCAAGCATCTCGATGCGTTTCTGCCGTCCGAGAGTAAAATGGAAGTTGCACTTGGAACAGATTTGCAGACTTTCTTCGAGTTGTTTGGCGTAGAGGATTTCGCCGCAGCCGGGACACTTTTCCCATAAGCCGTCCGGGACATCCCGTTTACGCACCTGAACTGTCGAATATTTTTTCTTACCGAATCGTAAAGCCATGGAAACTCCTTGGAATAATGGAATGATGGAATAATGGAATGCTGAAATAAGAAGCGGAGAAAACGAATCCTCCTGCCATCCAATATTCCAATGTTCCAATGTTCCAGTATTCCATGGTTGTTACTATCCTCTCGCAACCGTCACCACATATACTGAAGCCGCCCCGCCCTTCCGAAGGACACCGGCACAGACATTCACGGTGGCACCGGTCGTCATCACATCATCAACCAGTAAAATTCTCTTGCCGGTCGGGCGTGCAAAAAGCCCGACTCGAAAAGCGCCGCACACGTTAGCGGCACGCTGGGGAGCTGTCAAACCTGTTTGGGTGACAGTCGGGCGGACGCGCCGCAGCAGGTTTTCGAAAAACGGAAGGCGCATCCGGCGGGCCAGCGCCCTGCCGATCAAGGCGGACTGATTAAACCCCCGTTCACGGCGGCGCGCCGGATAAAGCGGCACAGAAGTGACCTGATCGAACTCCACGCCGGGATATTCAGCCTGTACGCAGGCAAAAAGCAGATCAGTTAAATCCTGCACAACCCACAGTGAGTTTTTATATTTGAGTTCCCGCAACGCAGAACCCACACCGCCCTCATAGCGGACAGCTGAACGGGCGCGATCGAAAGCGGGCGTTTCGCGGGAACAGGCAAAGCAGGTATAGTCGTGTTGAATGTCACCGGCCACCGGGTCACCGCAGAGCGTGCAGAACGGCGGTTCGACTTTGGGCGTATCCGATAAACAATCCCAGCAGATGTGCTTCATCGGCTCAGGCGAAGAAGCCCCGCAGTGCACACAGTTACGCGGATAAATCAGATCAAGCATGCTGGAAAGATGAATAAACAGCGCCGGCAGAAGCAAGTCATTCCTTACAAAAACGCCGTTTTACGGAAGTGCGTTTTTGCA
>CAZSSI010000043.1:0-10111 GCA_964609345.1 uncultured Verrucomicrobiota bacterium
ATTCGCGGCGATTTTCCGGAATACATTCTTCAGCAGTTCGATGAAATGCTCGATTACTTCGGGCCGTCGCCATTCATTGTGCGTTCATCATCGCTGCTCGAAGACAACTACGGCAACTCCTACGCCGGAAAATACGACAGTGTCTTTTGCGCCAACCAGGGACCGCGCGAACGCCGCCTGCAGGATCTGCTCGCCGCCGTCAAAACCATTTACGCCAGCTCGATGAGCGAGCGGGCGCTAAACTACCGTGCACATCGCGGCGTGCTCGACAAAGATGAACAGATGGCGCTGCTCGTCATGCGGGTTTCCGGCGCCTCCTACGGACACTACTTTTATCCGCAGGCGGCCGGTGTCGCCTTCTCCTTTAATCCGTATGCGTGGAGCCCCGACATCGATCCGGAAGCCGGCGTCATGCGGCTGGTTTTCGGACTCGGCACACGCGCCGTTGACCGTTCAGACGACGACCACACCCGCATCGTCGCGCTGAACGCACCTGACAAGCGGCCTGAAGGAAACTTTGAAGCGACGCTGCAATACACCCAGCGGCGGGTTGATTGTCTCGACCTCGAATCCAACCAGCCAGCCTCTGAATTGTTTAGCGATCTCATCCGGACTCCGCCGGAAGATCTGCCTCTGGATATGTTTGCCGCCGCGGACGTTGTCACTCTGCCTGACGGACGGCGGGTTGAACGCCGGATGCTCACCTTCGATAAACTGCTCAAAGAGACGCCGTTTGTCAGCGACATGCGCGACATCCTCAACATCCTGCATGAAGCCTACGATTACCCGGTCGACATCGAATTCACCATGAACTTTGTGGATGAAAAAAATTATCGCATCAACCTTGTTCAGTGCCGCCCACTTCAGGTGCAGGGTGTTGGAGCGATTAAACTGCCGGAAATTAAAGTACCGGAATCCAGCCGCATCATCGAAGCTCGCGGCGCGGTCGTCGGACAGAGCCGCCTGATCCCGGTGGATCGCCTAATTTATGTGGTGCCTGCGCTCTACGGGAAACTTCCGCTTCAGGAACGCTACGCGGTCTCCCGCTTGATCGGCGAAATCAACCGCACCGCATCTGCCGACAGTACCGTCATGCTGCTTGGCCCCGGACGATGGGGCACCAGCAGTCCGGAACTGGGTGTTCCCGTCAGCTTCAACGACATCAACCGCGTCAATGTCCTGTGCGAAATTGTTGCCATGCACGAACACCTCGTACCGGATGTCTCGCTCGGCACGCACTTTCTCAACGAGCTGGTCGAAAACAACATGCTCTATCTAGCGCTCTTCCCGAAGCAAGGCAGCAACTTCCTCAACGAAGAATTTTTCCTGAAGGGCCGCAACCGGCTGCTGGACCTCGTTCCTTCCGCTACGAAATGGACGGACGCCGTACACGTCATCGAAACGAAAGACCTTCCCGACGGCAATACCGTCAACCTCTGGGCCAACGCGGTCGAGCAGAAAGTCGTTTGCTATCTCACGTAAGAGAGCCGGCTTTGGGTTCCGAACGGCTTGTCGCGCCGTGGGGATATGACGGCGGATGGAAACGTAGATGCGGAGCCCTCGCCGCGTTTCCAAGCATTGGAAATTAATCGCCACAAGAATCACCAAAAGCCACAAAAAGTTCCAGCCATTGGATAGTTCAGCCGCGGATGTACGCGGCTGGGTTCCAGACATTGGAAAAGTGTGGCAGCGGCATCCTGCCGCTGTTCCGAACCTTGGACTTGCGTGTCCCGCCATAGTCCGTAGCGCGACGGCGGAAGCTATTGCGAAAGTGCTTTTGGCTCGGTCAAAAAAATTTCCACACGGACTCCGTTAGCGGCGCGGAAGTTCAACGCGACCACGGGAGGGCAAGCAGGTTTCGCCCATGAGGAACTCATCGACGCAACGCGCAGTTTCGCGGCCTTCGGAGATATGGCTCATACGATGCGCGATTGTCCGCGCCGGCAGGCTTGTTGCCATACAAGCGTTGTCGAATAAGGTACCAGCCGATGATTTTTAGAATCCCAAGAAACATTGGCGAATCCTTTCTCCAATCCAAGCCTTGGAACTCCCCACCTATTTATAGTCGTCCGGATTGATGCCCAGCTTCTGGATGCGGTAGTTGATGATGCGTTGCGTCGTGTTGAGATAGCGCGCGGTGGCGGCCGCATTGCCGCGATGCTTCTTGAGCGCATCGATGATGATTTCCTTTTCGTAGCTCTCGACCATCGTTTTGAGGTCGACCCCGTCTTTCGGGAAGATCGAGGTGTGCGTTTCGTCGCTGGTCTGAAGCGAGGGCGGTAGGTTGTAGCCGTGAATGACCTCGTCGGAGGCGGTCAGCACCGCGCGCTCCATGCAGTTTTCAAGTTCGCGCACGTTGCCCGGCCAGTGGTAAGCCATCATCATGTTGATCGCGGAGGTGGAGATGCGTTTGATGCTCTTACCGTACATTTCGCCGTATTTCTGGAGAAAGTGGTCGGACAGCAACATGATATCACTGCGGCGTTCGCGCAGCGGCGGCAGAATGATCGGAAATACATTGAGACGATAGTAGAGGTCTTCGCGGAAAGTTTCTTCAGCGATCTCTTTTTCCAGATTCCGACTGGTCGCTGCCAGCACGCGGACGTTAACGGATACGCTGTCGGAACTTCCGACGCGCTCAAAAGTCCGTTCCTGCAGGACACGCAACAGTCGCACTTGTACGGCGGGA
The DNA here is from genome assembly GCA_964609345.1 of uncultured Verrucomicrobiota bacterium. GTDB lineage: Bacteria > Verrucomicrobiota > Kiritimatiellia > Kiritimatiellales > Tichowtungiaceae > Tichowtungia. Next base: position 2,690 of record CAZSSI010000043.1, read on the forward strand.
GAAATGTCACCGATTTCATCCAAAAAAATGGTTCCCCCGTTGGCCATTTCGAAACGGCCTTTGCGCTGTTGGGTGGCTCCGGTGAAGGCTCCTTTTTCGTGTCCGAACAGTTCACTTTCAATCAGATTTTCGGGCAGGGCCGCGCAGTTGACGCTGACGAACGCATTATTGCGCCGCTCGCTGCCGTAATGAATAGCGCGCGCGACCAGTTCTTTACCGGTTCCGGATTCACCGCGAATGAGCACCGTGGCGGCACTGTCAGCCACCTGAACAATCTGTTCGTAAACGGAGCGCATGGCACCACAGTTTCCGATAATATTGTGCATGCGGTAGCGGTCGCCGAGTTGACGGCGCAGCCGTTCGTTTTCCGTCATTAATCCTTCGCGCTCTTCCAGTTCTTCGCGAATGCTGGCGACCGCTTCAGCCAGGATGTTGGCAACCAGCTCTAAAAAGCGCTGGTATCTGCGAAGCTCTTCGACATTTGTGGTAATGGAAAGGTCGATACTCATGGTGCCGATCACGGCTTTCCGGCAGATAATCGGCACACAGATGAACGAGGTTTGCTTATCAGACCGCGACTTGGTGAGATTCAAAAATCGCGGATCTTTAGTGATGTCAGGAATGAGCGCCGACTGGCCGGTCTGCGCCACGCGACCGGTAACTCCTTCGCCCAACTTATATTGTCCGCGTTTTTTTTCTTCCGGCGTCAATCCGCGCGAGGCTTCAATCACGAAAATTTCGGTGTCCGGTTTACGCAACGTAAAGGTTCCACGAGACACCGAGAGCTCGCTTTCCATAATATCAAGAACTTCGATCAGTAACTCAGAGATCGTGTGTGGCCGGGTCGCAGCAGCCTGAGAGATTTGGTAAAGGATCGCCATTTCCTTATCGCTCTGCCCTGAAATTTTATCTGATGTTGGCATAATTTATTCCTATTTTGTAAATACGATATTGATGCTTAACAATATTGTATTAGAAATCCAGCCTTTTATGCATTTTTATACCTGGTACTCCCAGACACAATTTTCCATCGGTCCCAGTCCAGCCTGAATCTCTAGCTCCCTTGTTGTGTATTCTTGAATATATTAAGACAAAAACGTAATGGCAGTCCGTTTGAAAACATAAGTGTACTTTCTTGTTGGTTTTGTCGGGTTGACTATCACTCCAAAAAGCGTATCGTCTGAGCGCTTTATCTAATTAGGTGTTTTGATATGAACGTAAAAGAAAATTTTCAGAAAGCTTTTCCGCAACCGCAAGGCCTGTATCATCCGGAAAACGAGCACGATGCCTGTGGTGTTGGTTTTATCTGCAACCTGCACGGGAAAAAATCGCATGACATCATTCATCATGCGCTCGAAATTCTGGTGCGCCTCACCCATCGCGGTGCCTGCGGGTGCGATCCGCTGACCGGCGACGGCGCTGGCATCCTGCTTCAAATTCCTCACGCTTTCTATAAAAGAGAGTGCGCCAAGCTCGGCATGGAACTGCCTGCCGAGCAGGAATACGGCACGGGGCTGGTTTTCCTCCCGCAAGACGAAATCCAGCGCAAGCGCTGCATAGAAATACTCGAACAGGCCATTCAGGAAGAAGGCCAAAAACTGATCGGCTGGCGCACGGTTCCAACCTGCAACCGGCTGATCGGCGAAACCGCTCGCGCCTCCGAACCTTGCATTATGCAGGTTTTCATCGGACGCGGCAAAGGGGTCTCCGATGCCCGCACCTTCGACCGCATGCTTTACATCATCCGCAAGGTGGCTGAAAATCAGATCTTTCACTCGGACCTGAAAGATAAGGGCGATTTCTACATCCCGACCCTCACCTGCCGGATTATCATCTATAAAGGACTGCTGCTTCCCGAGCAGATGGAATTTTACTATCCCGACCTGCTGGACGAAGAGTTCACCAGCGCACTGGCACTGGTTCACCAGCGTTTCAGCACCAATACCTTCCCGGCATGGAAGCTCGCCCAGCCGTTCCACGTGCTTTGCCATAACGGGGAAATCAACACCTTGCGCGGCAACTTCAACTGGATGAACGCCCGTCAGGGTCTGCTGAAGTCCCGCCTGTTCGGCGAAAACATTGATCGTCTCTTTCCAATCATCCAGCCGGGCCTCTCCGATTCCGCCTCGCTTGACCAGGCTGTTGAGTTGCTCTATCACGGCGGGCGCTCACTGCCGCACATCATGAGCATGCTCATTCCCGAAGCATGGCAGAACCACAAAACCATGAGCGCCGAGAAAAAGGCATTCTACGAATATCACTCCTGTCTGATGGAACCGTGGGACGGCCCGGCCTCGATCCCGTTCACCGACGGCACCTGCCTCGGTGCAATTCTCGACCGCAACGGTCTGCGTCCATCGCGCTACATCGTCACTAAAGACGGCTACGTCATCATGGGCTCCGAAACCGGCATCATGGACATTGACCCCGCCAACGTGGAACGGAAAGGCCGCCTCGAACCGGGCCGTATGTTCCTCGTCGATATGGAAAAAGGGCGCATCATCCCCGATGAAGAGATCAAACACGAAATCGCCACCGGCCAGCCCTATGGCGAATGGGTCAAAGAAAACCTGATTGATCTCGCCGACCTGCCCGCAGAAGAGGTGCCAGAAGGTGATCCGGAACCCCTCCTCCAGCGCGAACGTCTGTTCGGCTACACGATGGAAGATTTGAACCAGATTCTCGCTCCGATGGCTAAAGATGGAATGGAGCCGAGCGGCTCGATGGGCATCGACACGCCGCTGGCGGTACTCGCCGAAAAACCGCAACTTCTGTACAACTACTTTAAGCAGCTTTTCGCGCAGGTCACCAATCCCCCGCTCGACGCCATCCGCGAAGAGCTGGTTACCTCACTCATCACCAATATCGGGGCCGAGCAGGATCTGTTCGCGGAAACACCGAAACATTGCAACCAGCTGAAACTCAGTCAGCCGATCCTGACCAACGACGAGCTCGCCCGCATCCGCAAACTTAAACACGGAAACCTCAAAGCCGTCACCCTGCCGATTCTCTATAAGCTTTCTGAAGGCGGCGATGGATTGCGCACGGCACTCGACAAACTGCGCGACGATGCATCACAAGCCATAGAAAACGGCAACACCCTGCTGATTCTTTCCGACCGCCAGGCCGATCAGGAAAACGCGCCGATTCCGGCGTTGCTGGCGACGGCAACCGTACACCATCACCTGATCAGCAAACTCCAGCGCACACGCTGCGGGCTGATCGTCGAATCCGGCGAGCCGCGCGAAGTTCATCACTTCGCGATGCTGATCGGTTACGGCGCCGGCGCAGTCAACCCCTACATGGTCGGCCAGATCATGAAAGACATGATCCGGCAGGAAATCCTGACCGGTCTGGAGTGGGCCGCCGCTAAGAAAAATTTCATCAAAGCCATCAACAAGGGACTGCTCAAAGTCATGTCCAAAATGGGCATCTCCACGTTGCACAGCTATCGCGGCGCACAAATCTTTGAAGCCGTCGGCTTGAACAGCGAAGTCATCGACGCCTGTTTTCCCGGCACCGCCTCGCGTGTCGGCGGCATCGGTCTAGACGGCATTGCCCGCGAAATCAGCGCGCGCCATCAGTCCGCCTTTCCGCAACGTCCGACAGACAAAACGCTACCGCTTGATATCGGCGGCGCATACAAATGGCGGCGCAACGGCGAAGACCACCTGCTCAATCCGCTGGCGATTGCCAAACTGCAGGAAGCGGTCCGCACGGATAACGCCGACCGGTTTAAGGAATTCTCTGATCTCGTCAATCACGACAGCCGGGTCACCTACACGCTGCGCGGCCTCTTCGAATTCAAAAAAGAACGCCAACCGGTTCCGCTTAGCGAAGTGGAACCCTGGACGGCCATCGTCAAGCGCTTCAAGACCGGCGCCATGTCCTACGGATCGATCAGTAAAGAAGCACATGAAACGCTTGCCATCGCGATGAACCGCATCGGCGGGAAGAGCAACTCCGGCGAAGGCGGCGAAGATGATGACCGTTTTCTGCCGGACGAAAACGGCGACCTGCGCCGCTCCGCCATCAAGCAGGTGGCGTCTGGACGTTTTGGAGTCACCAGCAACTACCTAACCAACGCCGACGAAATTCAGATTAAAATGGCGCAGGGTGCCAAGCCCGGCGAAGGCGGACAACTGCCCGGCCATAAAGTCAAACCGTGGATCGCCAAAACGCGCCACTCGACTCCGTATGTAACGCTGATTTCCCCGCCGCCGCATCACGACATTTATTCGATCGAAGACCTCGCGCAACTTATCTACGACCTGAAGAGCGCCAATCCATCCGCAGCGGTAACCGTGAAACTGGTTTCCGAAGTCGGCGTCGGCACCGTCGCGGCGGGCGTTTCTAAAGCGAAAGCGGATCTCGTACTCATCAGCGGCTACGACGGCGGAACCGGCGCATCGCCGCAAGCCTCCATCAAGCACGCCGGATTGCCGTGGGAACTCGGATTGGCCGAAGCCCAGCAGACGCTGGTCCTCAACAAACTGCGCAGCCGCATCCGTGTGGAGTGCGACGGCAAGCTGCTCACCGGCCGCGACGTCGCCGTCGCCGCCCTGCTCGGCGCAGAAGAATTCGGCTTCTCAACCGGCCCGCTGATTACGCTCGGCTGTGTTATGATGCGCGTCTGCCACCTGAACACCTGCCCCGTCGGTGTCGCGACGCAAGATCCCGAACTGCGCAAAAAATTCTGCGGCAAACCGGAATATGTCATTAACTTCTTCCGCTTCGTCGCCGAAGAGCTGCGCCAGATTATGGCCGACCTCGGCTTCCGCACCATCGACGAAATGGTCGGCCAGCGCGAACAGCTCGATGTTCGGAAAGCCATTGAAAACTGGAAAGCCAAGGGTCTCGACTTCTCGAAAATTCTCTATCAGCCGACCGCAGATGATCTGGGGCCGCTGCATTGCACAGAAAAGCAGAGCGACGATCTGGTCGATGCGCTTGACCACGAGCTGATCCGTCAGGCCAAGCCGGCACTGGAGCGCGGTGAACGGGTGGTGATTCATGCACAGATTCGCAATATTCACCGTACCGTCGGCGCCATGCTCAGTAACGAAATTTCCAAACGCTACGGCGAGCGCGGACTGCCCGACGACCGAATTACCATCCATGCGACCGGTTCCGCCGGACAAAGCTTCGGCGGATTCAGCGCGAAAGGGATCACCTTCCGTGTCACCGGCGATGCCAACGACTATTTTGGCAAAGGGCTTTCTGGCGCAAAACTGATCATCCGTCCGCCGGAAGATGCCACCTTCGTCGCCGAAGATAACATCCTCATCGGCAACGTCGCCTTCTACGGCGCCACGCGCGGCGAAGCCTACATCCGCGGACGGGCCGGCGAACGGTTCTGCGTGCGCAACAGCGGCGTTCATGCCGTGGTGGAAGGCATCGGCGATCACGGTTGCGAATACATGACCGGCGGAAGCGTCATCGTACTCGGCTCGACCGGGCGTAACTTCGCGGCCGGCATGTCCGGCGGCGTTGCCTTCGTCTTCGACGAGGCTGGCGATTTCATTGAAAACCATTGTAATCCGGAAATGGTTGATTTTGATCCACTCACCAAAGACGACGTCGCAAATCTATGCGAACGGCTTGAAAAACATTTGGAATACACCGGAAGTGCCGTCGCGCGGCGCCTATTGCACAACTGGCAGAATTCCGTGAAGAAATTCATCAAAGTCATTCCGGTCGACTACAAACGCGCGCTGCAACGCATCGCCGACGAAAAGCGCACAGGAGAATAGAACCGCGAATGGACGCGACCGCCGAAGGCAGAGGCTGGCGCGAAGCGACAGCAACGAACGAAGTGAGAGGCAATAAACGCTAATAGTTTTTAGATTGGGAAATTTGAGATTCTGATTTGTTTCGAGTTTCGAAATTAGGATTTTGGATTTCTCTCCGAAGGAGAAGTTATGGGAAAACCAACAGGATTTAAAGAATTCGAGCGCAAGACACCGGCCGAGCGGCCGATTGTTGAACGCATCAAGGACTACAACGAAGTCTATCGTCCGTTCCCTGAGGATAAGCTTCAGGAACAGGCCGCACGCTGCATGAACTGCGGTGTCCCCTTCTGCCATATCGGCTGTCCGCTCGGAAACATCATCCCCGAATTCAACGATCTCACCTACAAGGGGCATTGGAAAAAAGCGTGGGAAATGCTCTCCGCCACCAACAACTTCCCGGAATTCACCGGACGCATCTGCCCCGCGCCGTGCGAAGAAGCCTGCGTGCTCGGCATCAACGAACCGCCAGTCACCATCGAAAATATTGAAAAAGAAATCATCGAACACGCCTTCCGCGAAGAGTGGGTTGTTCCGGTCGTTCCGGAAACCCGCACCGGAAAAACCGTCGCCGTCGTCGGCTCCGGACCGTCCGGACTGGCCGCCGCGCAGCAGCTTAATCGCGCAGGACACACCGTCACCGTATTCGAACGCGCCGATCGCATCGGTGGACTGCTTCGCTACGGCATCCCGGACTTTAAACTCGAAAAATGGGTCATCGACCGCCGCGTTAAAGTACTCGAAGCCGAAGGCATCGTTTTCAAAACCAGCACCGCCGTCGGCACCGACATTTCCGGCGATGAACTGAAAAAATTTGATGCCGTGGTGCTCGCCATCGGCTCCACCGTCGGGCGTGATATGCCCGTACTCGGTCGCGACCTGAAGGGCATTCACTTCGCCATGGAATTTCTGCCGATGCAAAATAAAACCTGCGCTGGCGACTACGCCGAACCGCTCATCCTCGCCAAAGGTAAAAACGTCATCGTCATCGGCGGTGGCGACACCGGCTCCGACTGCGTAGGAACCTCCATCCGCCACGGCGCGCGCAGCGTCGTCAACTTCGAACTGTTCCCGGAACCGCCGTTTGACCGCCCGGCTCATCAGCCGTGGCCCTACTGGCCGATGAAGCTGCGCACCAGCTCCTCGCACCGCGAGGCGGGCGAAGATCCCCGCCGCTACTGCATGCTCACCAAAGAATTCAACGGACAGAATGGACACGTCACCAGCGTCAAAACCGTCAACATTGAATTCACCCGCGAACGTCAGACCGGAAAATCCAACATGGAAGAAGTTCCCGGCTCACAAAAAGACTGGCAGGCCGACCTCGTTCTACTGGCTCTCGGCTTCGTCGGGCCGGAACGCGACAACGCCGTCAAAGCACTCGGCGTTGAACTCGACAAAGCGGGCAACATTAAAACCGGCAAAAACTATCAGACCTCCGTCGAAAACGTCTTCGCCGCTGGCGACTGCCGCCGCGGACAATCGCTCATCGTCTGGGCGATTTCAGAAGGGCGCGAAACCGCCCGCTACGTCGATGAATACCTCATGGGCGAAAGCTGCCTCTCCACCAAAGGCCCGGACGACCTCCCGCGCAGATAAAACATTAGAACCTATCCAAAAACCTCCGCTTGAC
>CAZSSI010000044.1:0-9992 GCA_964609345.1 uncultured Verrucomicrobiota bacterium
ATCGCAGGTTGGACTGTAGATGAAATCTACATTTCTGTCACGTTTAAATCAAATGGGCTTGAAAGTACCGGCTGTTTTTGGGGTTTTCTTAGTCCTGGATTTTCTTTCCCATTCGGTAGCTGCTGCCGGTGATGGTTACGGTTTGGCAGTGATGCAGAAGACGGTCGAGTATGGTGGAGGTGGCGGTGTTGTCGTTGTTAAATACGCCCGGCCAGTCTTTGTAGGCTTTGTTGGAGGTGAGGATGATGGAGCCGCGTTCATACCGTTGGGAGATGCCTTGGAATAGCAGGTCGGCTCCGTGTTTGTCCAGCGGGATGTATCTCAGTTCGTCGAGGATCAGTAGCTCGGGTCGCAGAACCTTTTTGATCTCGGTTTTGAGCCGGTGTGTAAACGCTGGTTGAAAAGTGCACAGGGCGACGGGGCGGTCAAAAAGCGTAACACTCAATAAAAAATTCCGGTTTTCGGAGCGTGTCAGGCAGTGTGATTGCCTAAACGATTCGGAGCCGGAAGAAGCGTTGCAGTTGTAAATTGTAGTTGCAAATAATGTTTTGCAGTGGCTCTGGATATTTCTGACACCTCATCTTCATCATTTTATTCATTTGGCACACCCAGTCATACGAAATTAACTTAACTAGTAGCGTTTAAGGCACTAAGAATCCAACTGAATCCGGTCAGTGCGCGAATAGTTTCCGGGGTTTTGATCAATGCCTGTATCCGATCCGTCGTAAGCGTCTTATAGGGGGCCTTCTGGTCAGGCCGGGATAATCGGGTAGGATCGTCGCCTTCAATTCAACCCAGGAGGCGAGGATGTATCCGATGAATCAAAATCTGAAGGTGGTGCTGGCGGTCGAGCCGGTGGATTTGCGCAAGAGTTTCCACGGCCTGTATGCCACCGCCCGCAATCAACTCGATGAAGCGCCCGAGGAGGGTGCGCTGTTCCTGTTCATCAACCGCCCCCGCAACCGGGTGAAGGTGCTCTGTTTCGACGGAACCGGTTGCTGGATGTCGACCAAACGCCTTGAGCAGGGAACGTTCAGCTGGCCGGATGCATGGCCCGCCCCTCAAGCCACATGTATGAAAAAGGATAGGCCGCATGATGGGTTCTGAACAAAAGAAGGGCAAGGGGTGGCAACGGGCCCGAACCTCCGATCCCCTTTAAAAACAGGGCAATGCCCCCGATAAGAAACTTGGACTAACTTTTTTATGCCGGATTCGCCGCTGGTCTCAAAGCACTGTGATTCTCTTGGTCAGGCATAACTATGCAGAAGGCTTCCAAGTTTTGGAAGCAAGTTGACCAGAAAGAAGGTGGTCAGCAGGGCCAGAAATGCGGCGAAATGCGCCCAGTCGGCATGACGGCTCCACGCACTTTTGCGGCAGTGAAAGTAGACGATATAAAGCCCCCAGGTAATGAGCGACCAAACCTCCTTGGCGTCCCAGCTCCAGTACTGCCCCCACGCCTCTTCGGCCCACAACGCGCCGGAGAGCATCCCGAAGGTCATGAAGGGAAATGCCGTGCGCAAAATCTGATAAATGGCGCGGCGCAGCTCTGCCCGATCTTTGGAGCACCAGAGACGGATCAGCAGAACGAATGCAACCGCGCAAAGCGCATAGCTGATCATATAGGCCAGCACATGAGGGACGAACCATCCGGACTGCAACGCGGGCATCCTTTTCCAGGTTGCCTGCTTGTCCATAAAGATCGCGCCGATCATCGGCAGCGCGGAGGTGAACGCAAAGTAAACGCCGGTCCAGCCCAGATTTTCCCGTTTGGAGAGCAGCACAAACAGCGGCAGGAAGCAGAGGCTGAGCACGCCCTGCACCTGATACATATTGCCCAGCGGAATGTCGTTTACGATCAGTCCGTTGACGACCAGCACCGCGACATTGACAAGCCACGCCAGACTCATCAGCACCAACGCAACCCGGCTCCGCTTCAGCAAAAACACAATCCCAGACAACAGATAGCCGATAGCGGAGAGGATCAGTAATGGAATCAACAGTTCATTCATGCCGCACCTCCATCGTTCTCTAAAGGCAGGCTGGAAGCCTGCGATACGTACCGCAGGCTTCCAGCCTGCCGGCGGAAGCAGAGAACAAACGTGCCAATCATCACGATCCAGATCCCGGCAATGACCGCATTGCGGCCCGGATCGTGCCGCGCCGAGAGCTGAACATAACGCTGCGCCATTTGGTCGTAGCTCATTAGATAAAAGCGCCAGCCTTTGCAGCCCGCCGGATGGTTGATGCTGACGGGGAGTTTTTTTCCGTCGATCAACAGCGTGACGCCAAAAAACGAAGGCGTCTGTCCGGCAATCCCCAGAAAGGAACCATCGTTCAGCATTTTGCGCTGAGTCCATTCCTGCCGCGCCTCGTTCCAAAGGTTGGAAACCGGACCGAAGCCTTCGACGATACAAGCGCCCTGCCCGTCGGCGCTGAACTTGCCCGCCTGCTTATAGGGCATCCGCCCCGGCACGGCCTCTTCCGGCGGGAGCTTCCGAAAGAGCTGATACATTGGCGGATAGAATTGCACCTGAAAATCTTCCGCCGCCACATCAAACCCGAACGAAACCGTATCGCCGTCCTGCGTCAGCAACTGACCGACCGGCTGTTGGGGCATGAGCGAGAGCTGAAGCACCCCTTTTGTTCCGGCAACATACCCGATGAACGCTCCGGCCAGAATGACAACAATCCCGAGATGAACCAGCAGAAACCCAAGAGGTTGAATGGCTCGCCGAGCCGTCCGCTGCGGCGCGCCCGGCGGTCGCGCCCTACCCCGAAAAAATCTGATACAGCAACGAACCGACAGGATGCTCAACAGAGCCAGCAGCAAAATCATCACTGGCGAATAGTAAACCGCGGGTGCATGCACCCCGCCACCAACCGGAATAACACCCGTCAGCAAAAGGAGAACCAGCGCACCCAAAATCAAAATAACCGGTTTCATGTCAGAACCTCTTTTGCGGCGGAGATGAAGGAGTCGATATCCGCGTCGGTGTGGGCGGCGCTGATGAAGGCGCATTCGAATTGCGACGGCGGCAGATAGAAGCCGCGCTCGAGCATCCCGCGGAAGAAGACGGCGTAGACTTTGGTGTCGCACTGTTTGGCATCGGCCAGATTGTGCACCGGCTCTTTTCTAAAGAACGGCGTGAAGACCCCGCCGAGCTGGGCGACATGCAACGCAGACGCCTTCGCGGGCGTTATAGCCCGTGCCTCGTCACGTTTCTCTTCCTGCTCAGAACGCGACGAGGGCGTCGCGTCTACGATTTTAGCACCCAGCTCTGCTAGCCGGGCATACGGTTTTTCGGCGATGAGCAGCTGGACGGTTTTCATCCCAGCGGCGACGGCGACGGGGTTGCCGCTGAGCGTTCCCGCCTGATAGACATCGCCAACGGGGGCGAGGCGTTGCATGACATCGCGCCGTCCGCCGAGCGCGGCGAGCGGCATGCCGCCGCCGATGATTTTCCCGAGACAGGTCAGGTCGGGTGTCACGCCGACCAGTTCACCATAAGTGGTAGGTCCGAAGCGAAAGCCACTGATGACTTCGTCAAAAATCAACAAGGCACCGCAACGATCCGCTTCGGTACGCAGGTGTTCGAGAAATCCGTTCGCCGGAGGTACGAGCCCCATGTTGCCCGCGACTGGCTCGACGATGATCGCGGCAAGCTCGTCGCCGTGTGCATCGACCAGGTCGGTGACAGCCTGCGGGTCGTTGTAGGCGGGCAGGAACACGTCGCCCTCTTCGATATAGACACCGGCGGACGAAGATCGTCCGCCCGTAAGCAGGCCGCTCCCCGCGCCGACGAGCAGTCCGTCGGAGTGGCCGTGATAGCCGCCGTCGAATTTGATGATGCGGCGACGGCCGGTAAAACCGCGCGCGAGACGCAATGCACTCATCACCGCCTCGGTGCCGGAGTTGACCATCCGCACCTGATGGATCGACGGAATCAGCGAGCAGAGCAATTCGGCGAACTCCACCTCGCGCGGCGTATTGATCCCGAAGGTCATGCCGTCGCGGGCGGCTTGAGTCGCGGCTTCTACAACCTCTTCGCGGGCATGCCCGAGAATCAGCGGTCCCCATGATCCGCAGAAATCGATCAGTTCGCGCCCTTCAACAGTGGTGATCCGTGCGCCACTGCCTTTGGCGACATAAACCGGATTGCCGCCCACTGCATTAAATGCCCGTACCGGGCTGTTGACGCCGCCGGGAATGACCTTTACGGCCCGTTTGAATAAATCGTTTGAATCCACAATTACCCCTTCAGCAATTCGTTGTACCGATTGGCCCAGTAAGAAATAAAAATATCGGTTCCGGCGCGCTGCATCGCTGCCATGTTTTCGCGAACCATCGCACGCAAGTCGCCCCAGCCGCGTTCGGCCTGGGCAATCAGCATGGAATATTCTCCGCTAACGTTATACGCCGCCAGCGGCAGGTCGGTGGTCTCGCGCAGACGGGCAATCACATCCAGATACATTAGGGCCGGCTTCACCATCAGGATGTCCGCGCCCTCGTCTTCATCCAACTCCGATTCCCGCAAGGCCTGCCGCAAATCATTATACGGAGCCTGATAGCCTTGCCGGTCGCCTTTGCCGGGGGCCGATTGCTCCGCCTCGCGGAACGGGCCGTACATCGACGAAGCGAACTTGGTGGAGTAGCTCATCAGCAGCGTATCGGTCAGCGCCTCTTCATCGAGCGCTTCGCGGATTGCCAGCACCTGTCCATCCATCATCGCGCTCGGTGCCACGCAGTCCGCACCGGCCCGGGCATGGGAGACCGCGATCTTCTGCAGAAGCGTCAGTGCGGCATCGTTATCCACTTCGCCGGTGCTGTTCAGCGGACCGCAATGCCCGTGATCCGTATACGCGCAAAGGCAGACATCGGCGAAAACCGTCAGCTGCGGAAAAGCCTTTTTGATAAGCGGAATCGCCTGTTGAACCGCGCCCTGCTCATTCCAGGCTTCCGAACCGTCCGCGTCTTTTTTCGACGGGTCGGTCAGTCCGAACAGCAGGATGCCGCCCACTCCGCTTTCAACCACCGGCTCCAGTTTTTTGAGGAGCACGTCCGCGCTCATGCGCGACTGCCCCAGCATGGCGCTGATCGGCTCATCAACGCCTTCGCCTTCACGAAGAAACACCGGCCAGACAAACTTTTCCGGCCCCGGCAGCGGTTGCCCGAACATTTTCCGCAACCCTTCTGTGCGGCGCAGTCTTCTCAAACGGATTTCAGGAAACATGACAAATTCTCCGGTTCACTTCATACACAGCGAATGCCTTCAGACTCTCTTCCACCGATGCCATTTCGCCGATAACCGTGGCGTTTAATCCGGCGGATTTCAAGGCCGTCCGTGTCGGATCACCGATCGCCAGAATGGTTTTTGTTTTCAACACATCAGCTCCCCACTGCGCAACAAACGATTCGACCGCTGAAGCGCTGGCAAAATAAACCGCATCAAACTCCGGTCTGTCCGCGTATTTCACAAAAACATTCCGGTAGAGGATGCAATCGGTCACCGCCGCTCCGGCGGCGCGCAGACCGTCAGCCAGCTCCGGCCCGGCTTTCTGCGAGCGAAGGCGCAGAATTTTCTGTCCTTTAACAACCGGCGCGGCGGCCTTGAGCAGACCGGCGGCGCTGAAGTCGCTATCCGGCATCAAATCGCATCCGAGACCGGTTTTCTGTAACGCCCGGGCGGTTCCTGAGCCGACACTCATAATTTTCGGCAGGCGGCGCAGGTCGATTTTTTCTTTCAGCAGCAGTTCGTGAAAGCAGCGAACGGCCGACGGCGAAGTCAGCGCGATCCAATCATAGTTTTCCAATCCCTGGAAATGTTGCGGGAGCCGTTCGAGACGGATCAGCGGACGGACAACCGGCCGCCCTCCGAAATCGTGCACGGCCTGAACGGCTCTCGGGATCAGCGCTTCACTGCACGTCAGCAGCACGCGCTGACCGCCGAGCGCACCGAGCGGCTTGAATCCGTAGCGGGCAATCTCGCCGACAATTAACAGTCCCGCCAGTTTACGAATGTCCTCATCCATTTCCGGCAAATTTCCAAGCGTTCCGCGCAACACCCTTTCGCGGTCTGAACCGGCCTCAAACACAAAGGCACAAGGTGTGTCGCCGGAAAGACCGTCATCAATCAACTCCTGCGCCAACTGATCCGCAACACCGACCGACATATAAAATACAACTGGAAGCTCTGTTCTTGCCGAACCTGAAACGGAACCTAGTCCTCCGCCCTGCAAACGCGGCGTCATGACGGAGAATCCACGTGCCACGCCGCGGCGTGTGAGCAGAATGCCGGTATTGGCGGCGGCGGTCTGCATAGCGCTGATGCCGGGCAGTACACGGCTGGCCAGCCCCAGCGCTTCGAGCGCATCTACCTCTTCGGCGAGACGTCCAAAGATTCCGGCGTCGCCGCCTTTCAGCCGCACCGTGCGAAGTCCTTTGCGAACCCAGTCGCACAACAGCTGATTGATTTCTTCCTGCGGCTGCGAGTGCGCCCCGAGCCGTTTGCCGACGTAAACTTTCCGCGCCGTTTCCGGGAGGTAGTGCAGAAGCGATTCATCCATCAGCGCGTCATAAAGACAAACCTCGGCGGTCCGGAGTGCATGCAACCCGTCCAACGTGCAGTGTCCGGCACAAACTCCCGCGCCTACAAACGTGACGCTTTTTACAAACAGGCTGCGGATCGCGCACAGACGCGGATCGTTTTTACGAAAAGTTACCGCCAAAGCTCCCTGCGATTCCGAAGTCTCCAGCTCGTTCAGCGGAATCCATTCGGTAATGCGGTCTTCAAGGCCCAGCCGCTGCAACGCGACGCCAGCCATAATGAGCAGATCAAACTTTCCTTCATCCAACTGTTGAATCCGCTCTTCCATGTTTCCGCGAACCGGTTTGCACCCGGCAGCAGGGAAGCGTTTTTTGGCATACTCCGCGCGGCGCTCGCTGCTCACGCCGATTACTTTCGGATTCAGCGAACCGACCAGCACGTCACGCCGGTCACCGGAGTCAGGAAGCCAAAACCAGTCGATACCGTCCGGCACTGGATCGGGCAGGTCTTTGGCGGTATGTACCGCAAAATCAATCCGGCCATCGAGCAGTGCTTCATCGAGCGTTCGGGTAAAAAAGTCGGACGGACTTTCGCGCAGATCGGTAATGCGGTCGGCATCACCGGGCGTGATGATTTCCAATGTTTGGAACTCCGCCTCCGAAAATAGCGCACGAAACCGCGTCAGCACCTGATTCGTCTGCCAAAGCGCCAGACGACTATTGCGCGTTCCCGCCCTGAAAACTTTTGATGATCCGTTCATACTGTTCCTGATGATCTCCAATGATTCGGCTACAGTGGTTAAAAATATCGTCCATTTCAGGGGTTTCGCGACATTGCCAATGCTTCAAGCCGTCGAGGTCGATCAGACTGAGCTCGGGCGAAAGACCAGCCAGCCCCGGCTCGATATTGCGCGGCATCCCGAGGTCGACGAGTACGATTTTTTTCTCCTGATCGAAAAACGGCGCATGACCGCTGTGCAGGACATGGCCTGGAGCTTCGGTGGCGCTAATGATGATGTCGGCTGCGCCAAGACGATCTTTGATGCTGTTAAACGTGCAAAGCTCAACTTTGCTTTTCCAATCTTCGGAAAGTTCGGGGCCGTTGATGTGATAACACCAGATGATCTTTCCAACCTTTGGAAGCGCATCGCGCACCAGCCCCTGCCCGATCATCCCTGCACCAAGCACCATCAGGGTTTTTGCCGAAAGATCCTGCACCTGCGTCTGAAGATATTTCAGTGCAAGGTTCTCAATCTCTTCTTTATGCAATAATGGAGCCACTTCGGTCTGAATGTGTTTGGAAACATGCAGCAGCGACGAGACCCATTCCTGCATCATACTACCGGCCCAGCCACGTTGCTGAGCATCCGCCAGAGATTCCTTAATCTGCGCGGCAATATGACTTTCGCCGGGTGTCTGAGACAGCATACCAGCGGAAACCATACACAAATGCTCATAGGCTTCCGCGCCGTGCTTAAGATAAAATTTTTCCGGCTTCAACTTATCGAACCCGAGAATATGACGCAGAATTCCGTTGGTGCTCGTTTCCTTAGAAGCCACCGCGATGACTTCAACTCGGTTACAGGTATTCAGAATCATAAATTCATGAATGCCCCACAGCTGCATGATCATCCAGCCGGTGCGCTCATAACGAGGTCCGGTTAAATGAAACGGTTCGCGCTCTTCGATGTCCATGCGGTGATGATCAGTCCCCACCACGACCAGATCGGCTGTTTCAACCATCGCCATATGCTTCGCCAAATTATCTTTAATCAGCTTGGCCTGACGGCAGGACTGTCCACCCGTGGAAACCGTCAGCGTGACGTTTCCGTGGCGGGTAATCGCCGGCGTGGTGAAATCACTCTTTGCCCAGTTGCCGTCCACGCAACTGCACAGGACGTTGTGCTTACGGGCATCGTCGAGAACCTGCCGATTGACAAAACGATCATTCGTGGCGGCGAACACCAGTGCGAAGCCAACCGTATCGCCAAACTCGAAGGCACGCTTCAGATGTGTAACGCGCTGAGCCTTAATCCAGTGGATGATTTCTTCTTCACCGACTTCGGGACTAATCACAGAAACCCGCGCGCCAGCATCAATCAGGTGGCCCATCTTACGTGCCGCGACCTTACCGGCACCGACCACCAAACAGGATCGATCCGCTAAAAGCAGATTGACGGGCAAGGCTCCGGATGGGTTTGACTCACTCATGACTTAAAATACTGCATACTGCTTTTTTTAAATTCCCGCCCGGAAGCGAACAGTTTCCCGTTCTCCAACCCGCACGTCACAGAAATATCCTTAAACAATGCATCGGTCTGTTCCCAGCTTCCGGTGTGAATCATAGCATAGAGATCGAACGGAAACCGTTCAAGACAAGGTCGCTGATAACAATGCGAAACTTCAGGCCGCGCGGCCACGCGGCGTCCGGCGGCAGATACGTCACCGCTGACCGGCCAGACGCACATGGCATTGGCCTTAAAGCCGGCTTCGCGATGGTATAGAATGGCACCGATGCGGCGCAATACACCCTGCTCTTTCCACTTCTGCAACGTGGAAAGCACGGCCTCCTCGGTCTGACCGGTCTTTTTGGCCACCGCAGCAAACGGCTGACCGACGAGCGGGATATTCTGATCCAGTGCGCGAACCAGCTTTTTTTCCTCTTCGGAAAACTCCCGGAAGCTTTCATCGTGCACAGCATGAGCCGAATCTATTCCGGGAAATGTTTCATCGCGATCCACGGTCTGTAAATCGAATACCACATCGATCTTAAACCGGCGCAAGGCGGGAAGTTCTAAGAGTTGAGAGTTTCGAGTTTCGAGTTGAGCGCGCAGAGCGGAGACCCCTTCGGCGAATTCATCGTGGAGCATCGCCAGCGTGAACCAGAGCAGCGGATAATCGCCCTCGCCATGCAACAGAAGCCGTTCGTAGCAGTGCGTCACTCCGGGATGCGCGGCAATAAGAGCCGCCTTCTCTGCCAACTGCTCTGTCGGAACGTCCAACGCGCAAAGAATACTTTTATAACCGAGACGGCGGGCATCGAAAACTCCGCCGAAACGGCGCAGAAGACCTTCTTGATGCGCACGGTGCAGTAGCGCCAGAACGTCTGCTTCCGGAAGTTCCAATGTTTGGAAAGGCCGCGAAGTGATTGCGATACCGCGTTGCAATTTCGTCAGCACCTGTTTTTCAACTATTGAGTAATCATCCATCGTTTTTTTTAAAGTAGGACAGGCTTCCAGCCTGTCTACACACGCAACGGACCGATCTGCCGCAGACAGGCTGGAAGCCTGTCCTACTTTGTTTTCATCGTTCATATAATCTCCGGTGCGGGCATAGGCGCGGGCCGGACACCCGGCAAACGGATTAAGGGTGCGCATATTTTTAAAAACCTCCGCATTGCGGTAAAGGGTTTCGAAATCAAAACCGGCAGTGCGCAAATCTCCGCACG
>CAZSSI010000045.1:0-9893 GCA_964609345.1 uncultured Verrucomicrobiota bacterium
CTTTTATTTTTCCGATTGATGGAATACTCCGGTTTTGCACAGCTCGTCACGTTTGGGCCAGAAAAAATATTTTCCTGATGATTCCTGCTGGTGTGCCGTTTAAAACGGTGGTAGTAAGCGGGCTTCAAATTACAAGAAAGGCGCATGAGTACCATCCATATCCGGGCCGCGACCCAGAAAGATCTTCCGGCGATTGAACAGATAGAAGAAAGCTGTTTTCACGACGATCTCCGTTCCAGTCCGCGCGCCCTGCGGCACAGCCTAAAAAGTCCGACTCAGAGCGTCTGGGTGGCCGTGGCCGGCCGCGCAACCGTCGGCGCCATGGTGCTTTATCACCATCCTCGCTCCATCCGTATTTTTTCAATCGCCGTGCTGTCTGACTTCCGCGGCGGCGGCGCGGGCCGACGGATGATGGAGAAGGCGTTAACTCTGGCGCGGCGCGCAGGTTGTGCGGCAATAACGCTCGAGGCGGAGCAGAGCAATCAGGCCCTTATCAGCTGGTATGAAAAATTCGGCTTTGAAATTAAAACAACATTGAGACACTATCACGCCCCAGACCATCATGCTGTCCGCATGCGGCTGGAATTAAAACCTGCGCTCAAAGGAGGGCGCGTTCGTGGCCGTTCGTAACCTGATTATTCTGAACAATCCAGCGCATTGGACGTTTGACATTGAAGAAGTGGAAGTTGTTTCTGCCAAAGCCTATCTGACCGAAAACCGTTACGCGGAAATGAAAAACGCGCGGGTCTTCAATCTCTGCCGCTCGTACCGGTATCAGTCCGTCGGTTATTATGTTTCTCTGCTGGCCGCCGCCCGTGACCACCGCGCCATTCCCAGCGTGACCACCATGCAGGATTTCCGTTCGCAAACCATTATTCGTACCATTGCCGAAGACATCGATGAGCTGATTCAGAAAACGTTCGCCAAGGTGACGGAAAAAGAAATCACACTCTACATTTATTTCGGGCAGACAGTTCTGCCCGAACACCGCTATGTCGGCCGTTCGCTCTATAATCTTTTCCAGGCACCGCTGCTCAAAGTCAGTTTTGAGTTTACCAAAAAGTGGTTGATTCAGCAGATCACGCCGCTTTCGCTCGGCCTGATTCCGGAGGTTGATCAGGCGCATATCGCCGAATTCGCACGCACTTATTTTTCGCGCAAGAGGTTCCATGACACGCGGATTCAGCAGTATGCCTATGACCTTGCCATCCTGGTTAATCCGGGAGAAAAAAATGCTCCGTCCTGTGCACGGGCACTGAAGCAGTTTGAGGAAGCCGCCGACGAACTCAACGTGTACACCGAATTTATTACGCGGGAAGACTACAGCCGTCTGCCTGAATTCGACGCACTTTTCATCCGCGAAACCACTTCGGTGAATCATCACACCTACCGCTTTTCTCGCAAGGCTCACGCCGAAGGGCTGGTTGTCATTGATGATCCGTGGTCTATCATGCGTTGCGCCAACAAGGTTTACCTCGCAGAACGTCTAGCCCAGGCCAAACTGCCCGCGCCGCGCACGGTCATTCTTCAGAAAGAATCGCTGAAATGTTCTCCGGCAAGCTTGGGAATCACCTTCCCGTGTGTGCTCAAACAACCTGACAGCGCCTTTTCACAGGGCGTAGTTAAGGCGGAAGACGAAGCACAGTTTCGTACTCAACTGGACGAGCTGTTTGAAAAGTCTGACCTGATTATTGCGCAGGAATTTATGCAATCCGACTTTGACTGGCGTGTTGGCATTCTCGACCGCAAACCTCTCTATGTCTGTAAATATTTTATGGCACGCGGCCATTGGCAGATTCGTAACTGGGCAGGCGAACCCGGTAATCTTGACGGGGAGAGCGAAACCATGCGGGTCGAAGACGCGCCGCCTGCGGTTGTGCAAACCGCACTCAAGGCCGCCAATCTGATTGGCGACGGGTTTTACGGCGTGGATCTTAAACAGATCGGCGATAAGGTCGTTGTGATTGAGGTCAACGATAACCCCAGTATTGACTACGGTGTCGAAGACCTTGTTCTCAAAGACGAACTCTACCTCACCGTCATTCGCTCCATTATCAACCGCATCGACGGGCCGAAAAAGAGCTCCTAGACGACAAAGCCGGATATCAAAGGGTTCTGAAGACGGGAACTCCGCACGCGGTTATCTCGCAGGATTTGTGTTGAGAGTCATTCGGGAAGAGATTACAAAAACCCGATCGCTGGCATGTTTTAAAACCAGATAATCAGTTCCATACTTCTATCGCTTGGAAACCGGAGTGAATAATGTCCCAGAAGAAATGTCCCTTGAATCGTGAGCAACTCGAAGAGCTAACGAAAAAATTTCCGACGCCGTTTCACCTCTACGACGAGGCGGCTATTCGCACCAACGCCCGCGCCCTGAAAGCCGCGTTTGCGTGGAATCCGGGCTTCAAGGAATATTTCGCCGTCAAAGCCACGCCCAATCCGTACCTGATGAAAATTCTGAAAGCCGAAGGTTTCGGCGCGGACTGTTCATCGCTTCCGGAGCTGATGTTGGCGGAATCGGTCGGGCTTTCCGGTGAAGAGATCATCTTCACGTCCAACGACACTCCGGCGGAAGAATATGTAAAGGCTGTGCAACTCGGCGCGATCATCAATCTCGACGACATTTCACACATTGGGTTTCTCGAACAGTGTGCCGGTCTGCCGGAACTGGTCTGCTTCCGCTACAACCCCGGCCCGCTGAAAGGCGGTAACGCCATTATCGGCCATCCCGAAGAGGCAAAGTACGGCTTTACCCGCCCGCAGCTTTTTGATGGCTACCGTATTCTGCGTGACAAAGGCGTGAAGCGTTTCGGCCTGCACACGATGGTGGCTTCGAACGAACTCGACGCGACCTATTTCATCGAAACAGCGCACATTCTTTTTGATCTGGCCGGCGAACTTTCCGCAGAACTCGGAATCAAATTTGAATTCGTCAATATCGGCGGCGGGATCGGTATTCCGTACAAGCCGGAACAAAAGCCGGTTGATCTGGCCGCCGTGGGTGAGGGTATTCACAAACTCTACGCGGACAAAATCGAAAAGGCGGGTCTTGGCCCGCTCGACGTGCGGCTGGAATGCGGACGGATGGTGACCGGCCCCTTCGGCTGGCTGGTCAGCCGCGTGCTTCACAAGAAGAACACCTACAAGCAGTACGTTGGCCTCGACGCCTGTATGGCCAACCTGATGCGTCCGGCGCTTTACGGTGCCTATCACCACATCACCGTGCCGGGAAAGGAAAACATGCCGCACGACTTCGTTTGTGATGTCACCGGATCGCTGTGCGAAAACAACGACAAGTTTGCTATCAACCGCGCGTTGCCGCCGGTTGAAATTGGCGATCTGGTGGTTATCCACGATACCGGCGCGCACGGTCACGCCATGGGCTTCAACTACAACGGCAAGCTGCGCTCCGCCGAACTGTTGTTGCGCGAAAACGGCGAGGTCGTCCAGATTCGCCGCGCTGAAACCATTCAGGATTATTTCGCCACCCTCGATTTTGCGGGTTTGAATAAATTTAAGGTATAGCGCATAGTTCTGCGCCTAAGGAGAACCCCATGCTACAAGGAGCCCATACCGCGATCGTCACCCCGTTCAATAAGGACGGATCGGTGGATTTTGGCAGATACCGTGAGCTGATCGAATTTCAGATTGGAAACGGCATCGACGGCATCGTACCGGTTGGCACGACGGGCGAATCGCCGACGCTCAACAACGACGAGCACATGAAAGTGATCGAAGAAACCGTCAAAGCAGTGCATGGCCGTGCACTGGTGATTGCCGGGACCGGCGCCAACTCAACGGCTGAAGCCGTTGAACTGACCACTTTAGCCAAAGAGCTGGGCGTGAACGCCACGTTGCAGGTGACGCCGTATTACAACAAGCCAAACCAGGAAGGGCTCTATCGCCACTTTTCAGCAGTCGCCGATATTGGTTTGCCGGTGGTGCTTTACAATGTACCGGGCCGTACAGCTCGCGAGATCGCCATCGAAACCGTAGCGCGGCTGGCGACTCATCCAAACGTCGTGGCAGTCAAAGAAGCGGGCGGGAAAGTGGAGCGGGTCAAACAGATACTGGATGTTTGCGATCTCGAAGTGCTTTCCGGCGACGATGCTCTGGCGCTGCCGATGGTGCGCGACGGCGCGATTGGCGTGATCAGCGTGGCCTCAAACGTGGTGCCGGGCGTGGTGGCCTCGCTTATTCATACCGCGCTCGAAGGCAACTGGGATGCCGCCCAACTTCTCCAGAACCAGTACGTGAAGCTATTTGATGCGATGTTTATCGACACCAATCCGATTCCGGTCAAGGCCGCGCTGGCCATGCTGGGAAAAATTGAGGAGGTTTACCGCCTGCCGCTTTGCGAAATGAGCACGACGGACAGAGAAACTCTGCGGAAGGCAATGGTGTCAGCAGGTGTACTGTAGACAATCTAAACCTTGTATGAAAGTTGTTCGCCCTGTATAGTGGAATCCGTAGACAGCGATTTTCAACAGAAAGGATAATGAATATGGACAACGTTGCTAAACTGCTTGAGAAAAAAGGTAAGGAGCTTATTTCGGTATCTTCTGACACGGCCATCCGTGACGCGATTGCCAAGATGGCTGAGAAATCAGCCGGCACCGCGCTGGTCATGGATGGTAATAAACTGATCGGGATTTTTTCTGAGCGTGACTTTATCCGCAAAGCGTATCTTAAGGACAAATGCGGAAAAGGAACCAAGGTGAGTGAAGTCATGTCCACCAAGCTCACTACGGTGAAACCCGATACGACTCTGGAAAATTGCATGGAGCTGATGACAGATAAACGTATCCGTCACCTACCTGTGGTGGAAGACGACCGGGTCATCGGTGTGATTTCAATCGGCGACATCGTCAAGTTTATGATTCAGGAAAAGGAATTCGTGATCAAAAACCTGCAAAGCTACATCGCCGGTCCCGGTATGTAAAAACCGTTCCAAGGTTTAGAGAAAAGGTTTGTCGCGCCCCTTACTGGGGCGCTTCTTTTTGGATACCAAAAGCACTTTCGCAATAGCTCAGGTCCGAAGTTCGGAAACTTTTTTATTTTTCCGGTTCGAAAGCCTCGGCGGACAGTGCGCCGCCTTTCTTCACCAGCTTCTCGATCTTCTGCTCCACCTCATTGAGTTTGCTGGAGCAAAGCGTAACCAGCTTGGAGCCTTCCTCGAAATGCTTGATCATCTGTTCCAGCGACAGATCGCCGCGTTCCATCTCTTCAACGATGGCTTCGAGCCGTTCGAGCGATTTTTCGAAATCGACAGTTTTTTCGGCCATAATGACTCCTCGGGTGATTGGAACACTGGAATATCGGAATATTGGGTGCAGAACTCTACGAGTATATACGTGAATCCATTACTCCATCATTCCTTTACTCCATTATTCCATGGTTGTTTTTACTTCTGAAATGAATGTTCCTTTTGCCAGCCGTGTGCGGACCATTCCGCCTGTTTTGATCTGCGCAATATCACGCACGACGACCCCGTCTTCCGTCTGCGTCAGGCTGTAGCCGCGATCCAGCACGGCCAGCGGACTCAGTACGCGCAGTTGCACCTCGATCCGCCGCAGGTTTTGTTTACGCTCTGCAATAACGCTTTCCATTCGGTGGGCCATCGTCTGTTGCAGTCTGGGCAGGCGCTGCTTCTGAACCGCCACCGCATTTTTTAAACACTCGGCAAGCGTCCGGCTGGCTTCATCCACTTTTTGCTGCCGCAACCGGAGTCCGTCTATCAGCGCATGAACCATGGTCTGACGGAATCCGGGAATCTGCTCGCGCAGAATATGAACCTGATTTTGCAGTGAGCCGCCGAGCCGCGCGGCCAGCCGCACAATCTGTTCTTCAAGTTCGGTTTTGACCGGTACGGCCAGTTCGGCCGCCGCCGATGGCGTCGGCGCGCGCACATCGGCGACGAAATCGCTGATGGTGAAATCAATCTCGTGGCCGACCGCTGAAATGACCGGAATCCGCGAAGCGGAAATCGCACGGGCGACAATCTCCTCATTAAACGCCCAAAGGTCCTCAATGCTTCCGCCGCCGCGCCCGACGATCATTAGGGCAATGTCATCGCGCGTATTCAAATAATTAATCGCGGCGGCGATTTTCTCCGCCGCGCCTTCGCCTTGTACGGTAACCGGCGCGAGCAGGATGCCGATATTCGGAAACCGCCGCGTCAGCACATTAATGATGTCGCGGATGGCTGCGCCGGTCGGCGAGGTCACCACGCCGATTTTCTGCGGCAGAAGCGGCAGCGGTTTTTTGCGGCTGGCGTCAAACAGTCCTTCGGCGGCCAGCCTGGCTTTTAGTTTTTCAAATTGCTCCTGTAGCGAGCCTTTGCCGGCTTCTTCCATTTTGCGGATGATGAGCTGATAACTTCCGCGTGGTTCGTAGAGACTGGCTTGAGCGAGAACACGAACGTTGAGTCCGTCCTTTGGCTCGAACGTCGCGGTGGCGTTATTCTGTTTAAACATGGCGCAGGAAACGGCGGCGGCTTCATCCTTGAGCGTGAAATACCAGTGACCGCTCGCCTGACGCGTCAGCCGCGAGATTTCCCCCTCAACCCACACTTCGCCGATGCCGTTTTCGAGCGTAAACCGTGCGGCGCGGTTGAGTTCGGCGACGCTGTAAATTTTCCGCGTTTCTTCCATCAGGCTCTTTCGCGAATCCGTTCAATCGAGCGGGCTTTGCCGGTTTCTATGTCGACATCCAGAATGACGCCTTCGAGCGCCGGATCTTTGTCCGACGTATCAAACTTCTGCGGCATGCCGGTGATAAAGCGCTGAATAACCGGCTCCACTTCGCGACCGATTACAGAATCTTTCGGACCGGTCATGCCGAGGTCGGTGATGTAAGCCGTGCCGTTTGGCAGAATCGTTTCATCCGACGTCTGGACATGAGTATGCGTGCCGAGCAGAGCGGTGACGCGTCCGTCGAGATGGCGGCCCAGCGCGATTTTTTCCGAAGTCGCCTCGGCGTGGAAATCAATCAAGATGGTTTTGGCTTTAGCCATACCGATCAGCCGGTCGGCGGCGCGGAAGGGGCAGTCGGCCGGATCCAGAAAAACGCGGCCGATCAGCGAGATAATGCAGATCGGCCCTTCATCGGTTTCAATGGTCGTCATCCCGCGGCCTGCGGCGGCGGGCGGAAAATTCGCCGGACGGATCAGGCGCGGTTCGGTTTCCAGCAGACTGGTTAGGGTTTTATCGTCCCAGGCGTGGTCGCCGAGCGTCAGCGCGGCGGCTCCGGCGGCAAAAAGAGCTTCGACAATTTCCGGCGAAGGCCCGCGTCCGCCAGCGGCGTTCTCGGCGTTGGCAATCACGAGATCAATCCGGCCTTCATCGCGCAGCCGGTCTGTCACGCGCTGGAAAACCTGCCGGCCCGCGCTGCCGACCATATCGCCTGTAAAAAGAATTTTCATGCGCACACCATGCCATAAGGGGCGGGCCGGGGCACTTTCTTTTTTGTCCGGCAACTATGTGCTCGCCAAAAACAACGTTATTTACGAATATTAGTTTATGAGTTTTCCAAAATCATTTTTTCGTTGGCGACCGCATCCGTGGCACGGGCTGGATATCGGCGAACAGGCCCCCGATGTGGTCAATGCGTATATCGAAATGACACCGTTTGATGCGGTAAAATACGAGGTGGACAAAACCACCGGCTATCTGCTGGTTGATCGCCCTCAGCTGACGTCATCCATGCCTCCGACCCTTTACGGCTTCATTCCTCACACCTATTGCGGTTCGCGGATTCAGAAACTGTCGCCCACGTCAGTTCGCGGCGACGGCGATCCGCTGGATATCTGTGTGATTACCGAGCGGCCGATCAACCGCGGCGAGGTGATTCTGCATGCCCGTGTGATCGGCGGGGTGCAGATGATCGACCACAGTGAAGCGGACGACAAAATTATCGCTGTGTTGCATGAAGATCAGTTCTGGTCACACGTGAACAGCATTGATCAGGTTCCGCAGGCACTGCGCGACCGGCTTTGGCACTATTTCGAGACCTACAAACAGCCAGCTGGCGGCGCTGCCGATGTGAGCGTGGTTGAAATCTATGGTGCTGATCACGCCAAAAAAGTGATCGGCGCGGCCCGCGAAGATTACGACGAAATGTACGGCGGCTGATTTATGGAAGACCGGTTGACAAAGCTAGAAATGCTCTATTCGGATCAGTGCAGAATGCTGGAAGATCTCAGCAAGGAGATGTATCAGCAGCAGGTGGAAGTTAAACGGCTGACCGCCCGGATTAAACTGCTCGAAGAAAAGCTGGCGGCAGTCTCCGAGTCGAACCATGTTGGCGGCCACGACCGCCCGCCGCATTATTAAGCACATCAGCCGTTATCGTTTTCCGCCGGGAACGTCTCCCAATCATTTCCGCAGTTCATGCGGTGGGCTTTTATTCGATCTTCTTCCTGTGGTCTTGACCTTGTCGCTGCAAGTGTAAAGAGATCTGCAATACCGGCTGGAGAGTTTTTGTCTTGGTTTCCTTGAACATAAAACGTTTCGTTTCTGTCCGCACACAGTTTTTTGAATGACAGAACATGCATTCCAGCTTTTTGTCGATGGGGCCGTAATTTTCTTCCGCTTCGAGTTGGTTAAGCGCGCCGGGCGGCATCGCCGCCCGGCGACGGCGTTCTCCGGCAGCCCAGATAAAAATCCCGGCAGGGAAAAGCAGCAGAAAGAAACGTAAGCCGCCCCAATTATTCATGCCGCCGAGCATCCGGAAAATTTCTGAATATTGGAATTTTTTTCCAGATATCGGAAAGTAGAACGACCGTCCCGGTCGTTTTCCGCTTTGGTGGATCTGCCGGCTTGTCCGCCGAAGGAGGAAGGCAGAAAGCAAGCGGGACGCTTGCTCTACTTTTTAATAAACGAACAGCGGCCCGGCGTTTTGTGGGCGAAGATCAGTTCAAAGTCGCTGACTTCGTCCTCGGACGGAACGAAGGTTTCGATTTCTTCGAAGCGGCTGTCGGCTTTAATCAGTTTGTAGATTTCCTGAAAGTAGGGCAGGTGGTCGGTCGAGGCGTGGAGTTTTCCGCCGGGCTTCAGCGTGCGGGCGATGGCATCCATGAACAGTTCGTTGAAGATGCGGTTGTGATGGTGTTTTCCTTTCGGCCACGGATCGGGATAGAAAACGTAATAGGTGTCCACGCTTTCCGGCGGAATGAGATACGTGACGGTGTAATAGCCGTCGCCGCGCAGGACGCGGGCATTGAACAGACTTTGCCGCACAATCTTTTTATCAAGCCGCTTGATGCGATTCATCAGGCGGTCGATCCCGAGAATATTGGTTTCCGGAAACTTGCGGGCGCGCGCCAGCAGGAAACGTCCCTTTCCGCAACCGAGGTCGATTTCAAACGGCCTTTCCGGACGGTCGAAGCTGTTTCGGAAATCAATTGGGTTCAGCCACTGTTCCGGAAAAATACGCAGAGTGGATCTCAATCCACTTTCATCTTTCATACTTCATCTTTCATATTTCGCTTAGAACGGGATGAAGTTGGTGCGCGGAGTGACTTTAGCAACCACGGCGGCCAGCAGTTTGGAGACAGCTTCCAGGTCGCTGAGGCTCAGCAGTTCGCAGGGACTGTGCATGTAGCGCAGCGGAATGCTGATGAGCGCGGTGGCGACGCCGGCGCGGTTAAGCTGAATGGCGTTGGCGTCGGTTCCGGTGCCGCGCGCTTCGGCGACAATTTGCACCGGAATTTTTTCTTCCTTGGCGGTTTTTACAATCAGCTCGAACAGTTTGTGATTGATATTCGGGCCACGGGTGACGACTGGCCCGCCGTCGAGTTCCACTTTACCTTCCTGATTCAGCACGCTGCCGATGTTCGGATGGTCGGTGGCGAAGGTGACGTCCACGGCAATGCCGACATCCGGCTCGAT
>CAZSSI010000046.1:0-1319 GCA_964609345.1 uncultured Verrucomicrobiota bacterium
TCGGCTCCCAGCCGAGTTGACGTTTCGCTTTGGCCGGGTTGCCAAGAAGCTGTTCGACTTCCGCCGGACGGTAATAGCGTTCGTCCATGCGAACGATGATCGCGCCGGTGGCTTTGTTTTTGCCGACTTCTTTAACCCCTTCGCCTTCCCAGACAACCGTGATGCCGACATGACCAAAGGACTTCTCGATGAATTCACGAACGGTGTGCATTTCGTTGGTCGCAACGACATAATCGTCCGGCGTATCCTGCTGAAGCATCATCCACATCATCTGAACGTAGTCGGGCGCATAGCCCCAGTCGCGCAGAGCGTTAATGTTTCCCATGTAGAGACATTTCTGAACACCGCGCAAAATGCGCGCCACCGCCATGGTGATCTTACGCGTTACAAAGGTTTCGCCGCGCCGCGGTGATTCGTGATTGAAAAGAATCCCGTTGCTGGCGTGCAACCCGTAGGCTTCGCGGTAGTTTTTGACGATCCAGAAGCCGTATTGTTTGGCAACAGCATAGGGCGAGCGCGGATAGAACGGCGTGGTTTCGGTCTGCGGAACTTCCTGCACCATTCCGTAGAGTTCGGACGTGGAGGCCTGATAAAAACGACATTTTACACCGGTCTCACGAATCGAATCCAGCAAGCGCAGAGTTCCGATGGCGTCCACTTCAGCCGTGTATTCCGGAACTTCAAAAGAAACCTGTACATGCGACTGCGCGCCGAGATTGTAAATTTCAGTCGGCTGAACTTTTTCGATCAGCCGGTTGAGGTTGCTCGAATCGGTCAGGTCGCCGTAGTGCAGAAACATCTTCACACCGGTTTCGTGCCGGTCTTTATACAAATGGTCGATTCGATTTGTGTTGAATGAACTGGCGCGACGAATAATGCCGTGCACTTCGTAGCCTTTGTCGAGCAGCAGTTCTGCAAGATACGATCCGTCCTGTCCGGTGATTCCGGTAATGAGTGCTTTTTTCATAACAACCTTTGGTTGGGTTAACTGTATCGATTAAAATCTGAGCGCATCAAAGCGCCGCATCGACGATGTCTGGCGGCAGAACACGCTTGATGTCGTATACCACGGCTTTTTCTTTGCACAGCGCGCGCACCTGAGCTGTCGTCATCGTAGAAAATTGCTGGTGCTTCACGGCCGCGACAACCGCATCGTAAGCTCCCGGCACAGGCCGGGGCACCAGCTCAACACCGTATTCGTGCTTCACCTCGTCAGCTCCGGCCCACGGATCGTACACATCAACGATGCATCCGTATTCATTCAGACTGTGAATAATGTCCACCACTCTGGTATTGCGAACATCCGGGCAGTTTTCTTT
>CAZSSI010000046.1:1419-9827 GCA_964609345.1 uncultured Verrucomicrobiota bacterium
CCCATCCGGCTGAAAATCATCGCCAGTTCGTTCATGAGTGCAATGTTGACATCGCGCTGCGTGTTTTCGATGACCTTGGCCGCTTCGGCAACCCGGATCGATGGCGCCTTGTGCGTTTCAACCGTAAGGATGCTGCGATAAAGCGCGTCGACAAAATCGGCCACTTCGGGCGTGGAGCCCGAGGTGATTTTTATAATGTTGGTCAGCCGGCGCTGTTTGTCGCCGGGATTGATCCGTTCCGGGCTGTACCCGGCAAAAAAATCGACGTTGTATTTCATGCCGGTCTGTTTTTCGATTACCGGCAAACAGTCTTCCTCGGTCGCGCCCGGATAAACAGTGGATTCATAAATGACCACATCGCCTTTGGAGATCACCTTGGCCACCGTTTCGCTGGCTTTGATGAGCGGGGTCAAATCCGGACGGTTCGATTTATCGACCGGCGTCGGAACGGTAACGATGTAAACATTGCATCCGTTCAAATCGTTTAAATCCGTTGAAAACGTTAAAGCCGAGGCAGAGGTAAGTTCTTCCGGGGAACATTCCAACGTATGATCCCGTCCGGCAGAAAGTTCAGCAACGCGGGCCTTGTTGATATCGAACCCGACCACCGGATATTTTTTTCCGAATTCGACCGCCAGCGGCAAGCCGACATAGCCCAGTCCAATGATCCCGATTTTTACATCGTTGAGTTTCATAGGTTATTTCCCGTATCAACCGCCGTGATATTGCCGATACCACTTCACAAACTCCGGAATGCCCGCCGAGATCGGTGTCGCCGGTTCATAACCCAGCTTTTTCCGGGCTTTGGAAATGTCGGCAAACGTCACCGGCACATCGCCCGGCTGCATCGGCAGCATTTCCATCTTTGGCTCGACACCCAGCGCATCCGCCAGCGTTTTGATGAAGCCCATCAGATTTTCCGCCCGGTTATTCCCCAGATTGAAAATTTCGTACGGCTCCAGACCGTCGGCAAACAGTGCGGCCTTCACGCCGGCGACGATGTCGGTGATATAGGTGAAATCGCGCTCCATCTTGCCGTGGTTGAAAACCGGAATGGTTTCGCCTTTAAGCATCGCCTCGGTAAAGGTCCAGTACGCCATATCCGGACGGCCCCACGGGCCATACACAGTGAAAAACCGCAGGCCAACCGTTTGCAACCCGTATAAATGAGTATAGGAGTGGCTCATCAGCTCATCGGCCTTTTTTGTTGCGGCGTAGAGACTGATCGGGCTATCAACCGGGTCCGACTCGCTGAACGGAACTTTCTTGTTCCCGCCATACACACTGGAGCTGGACGCATAAACCAGCCGTTGAACTTTCGCGTGGCGACAGGCCTCCAGAATGTTCAGATGGCCTTCCAAATTGGATTTCTGATAGGCCGCCGGATTTTTCAGGGAATAGCGCACCCCGGCTTGCGCGGCCAGATGGCACACGCAATCAAACCGGTTCTCCCGGAATAACGTGGAAATTAACTCATAATCCGTCAGGTCGCCCTCGACCCCGACATATCCTTTGCGGCCTTCCAGCCGGGCGCTACGAGTTTCTTTCAAGGAAACGTCGTAATAGCCGTTGAAATTGTCAAACCCGACCACCTCGTGGCCGTCGTTTAGCAGCGACTCCGCCACATGCATGCCGATAAATCCGGCGGCTCCTGTTACAAAAATTTTCATCTCGGTGCTTTCCGGACAGGCTACCGCCCGCGGTCGATCCGCCTCTGGCGGAAACCTTCCATTCTGTTTTCGACTATGGATTTCGCAGTCAATTGCGAAATGTTTATCTCACGCGGCTGGCTCCAGTGCCTCGATCGGCACTTCGGCCTCCACGGCAGTTCCCATCAACTCCATCAAAATTTTGACCCGGTCGCCGCCCGGTAAAACTTTCGTCACAATGGCGCGAAGTCCCCGTAGCGCTCCGTCAACCATCACCGCAAAATCGCCCGCCTTCAGTTCCGGCTCAGGAATCACCACGGTGCCATTGAATTCGTTGCGCAGCATTTCAACCACAAAATCGGGCACTTGAGCGCACTCGCCGGCAAAACGAACCAGTCCGCGCACGCCGACCGCGCCGGAAACGGCACGAAAATTTTTATCGAACTCAAACCGGGCAAACAGGTAACCGGGAAACAGCGCTTCATCGAACCAGACCTTGCCGCGTTTCGTGTTGCGCTGGAAGCGGATGCGCGGACAAAACACCTCGATATCCGCCAGCCGGTTAAGCTGGCCGACGGCAATATGCTCCCGCTTCGGCTGAGTGCGAACGCACCGCCAAGGAAACGCAGTTAAAGATGAAGGGGTTTGTTCCATCAAATTATTCGGGTTTTATGAAATTAAGCGCAAAAGGCAAAATTGCACCGGCGCGCTTCTGCCATCCTTGTAACCGTTCGATCCGCTCGGCAACAAATTCCTTTCGTCCGGGAGCTTCCACATCAACCAATTCTTCAATTCGAGCCATGCGCGCTTTGCCATTATCCAAATGAGGACGAATCTGTTCGTTGACAAAACCGGCCACGATTTTACGCAGCTCGGCTTCCGCCGTAAAGAAATCCCGCCGGTCACCTGCCACATAAACCGGATTGACCGCTCCGAACGACCGCAAAATCTTAAGTCCTTGGCTGGTAGATCCTTTGCTGATTTTCAATTTACGCATCAAATCGTCAATGCACATCGGCTCCGGAGAAATAAAAAGAATTCCGTAAAGCTCACCGACTGACCGTGGCAAATTCAGCACGCCGGCAATGCGGACAAAAATGTCAACCACTTCTTTTTCGAGTTCTGAAAGTGCTGGATGCATTGCGGATTCCCTTGATGATTCAGGTTGTTCAAAATATAATGAACAAACGGTCTCGTTACAAGTTAAAATCCAGTTAACCCCACATACCTCAAAGCAAATCCTCCTTCCATAAAGCAATTCTTCGGTGTTCGTTCCAGCGACTCTATTCCGGCGGATTTCCCCTTGACCCCCTCTTGCCGGAAGCGTAGATTGCCGCCCTTGCAGTTGGTCTTTGGATAGAGAGTGGGCCCCCGGTCCGCTCTTTTTTGCTCCAGAGCCTTGTTGTTTTAGTTTTTTGAAATCGGGAGGGGACGGATGAACAGCGAACTGAATGCCGTTGTGGAGTACATGGAGCGCGAGCGCGGAGTCGATCGCGAAACGATTATCGAGGCGATTGAATCCGCTTTGCAGAACGCCGCCAACAAGAGTATGGCCGACGCCGAAGATCTGCGCGTAGTAATCAGTCGCGAAACTCTTGATATCAAAGCTTTTGCACGCAAAAAAGTGGTGATGGCTGTTAATGACCGCTACAACGAGGTCAGTCTGGCGGAAGCCCGCCGCACCAATCCGGCCGCCCAGCTCGACGAAATGATCGAAATCGAGTCCACTCCGCGCAACTTCGGACGCATCGCCGCCCAGACCGCCAAGCAGACGATCCTGCAACGCATCCGTCAGGCCGAAAAAAGCCGTATTTTTGCCGACTACAAAAACCGCACGGGCGAAATCGTCACCGGCACTGTGCGCCGTTTCGAGCGCAGCACGGTCGTCGTAGAACTTGACCACGGCGCCGAAGGCGTGATGCCCTCCAAAGAGCGTGTTCCGACCGAAGAATATGAAGTCGGCGAACGTATCCGCGCTTACATCGTCGCCATTAAGGATCGTGAGTCGGGGCCGGAAATTCTCCTGTCTCGCGCCCACCCCGACTTTGTCCGCCGCCTCTTTGAGCTGGAAGTCTCAGAAATTGCCGACGGCACCATGGAAATTCGCGGCATTGCCCGTGAACCCGGTTACCGCAGTAAAGTCGCTGTCATTTCGCATGACGAACGGGTTGACCCGGTCGGCGCTTGCGTCGGCATCCGCGGGATGCGTGTTAAAAACATCGTCCGCGAACTCAATGGCGAAAAAATCGACATCGTCCGCTGGAGCGACGATATTAAAACGCTCGTTGTCAACGCACTGGCTCCTGCCAAACTCAAACACGTTGAAGCCGACGAGCCGACTCATACCGTCACAGTCACTGTAGATGCCGACCAGCTTTCGCTGGCGATCGGCAAGCGCGGCCAAAACGCCCGCCTGACCTCCAAGCTGATCGGCTGGCGCGTCGACATCCAGAAGGATGAAGAGGCCATGAATTTTGAAGAACGCGTTGCCGCCGCCGTCTCCGGACTGGCCGCAGTTGAAGGGATCGGCGAAGAATGGGCGGAAAAACTGGTTTACGCCGGATTCCTCACCATCGAAGGTGTTATGGCCGCCGACCTATCCGACCTCGAAGAAATCGAGGACGTTACCCCCGAACAAGCGCAGGCTCTCTGGAGCGCTGCGGAAAAAGCCTACACGGCAAAACATGGTGAAATTAAAGAATGAGAGTCCACGAACTAGCCACCGATTTGGATGTAACCGTCGAAGAGCTGCTTGAAATCCTCCACGATGTGGAAATCAAAGCCGAAGACGGGAAAAGCCTGCTCGCGGACAACGAAGTTTCTGTTGTCTGTGACGAGCTCGGCTTCGCTTCGATTGATGAAGCACGCGCAGCGACTGCCAAAAAAACCGCGCCAGCTGTTATTGCGCCAAAGTCAGCGGTCGCCGTAGCGGAACCGGTTGAAGCGCCGGAACCGGAAGAGTTTGTCGAGGGCTCCAATGTGCTCGCTTTCGCCAAACCGCAGATTGCTGTCAAAGAGCTGGCCGAAAAAATGGCGCTCAGGCCCAATCAGCTCATCGCTGAGCTGATGAAAATGAATATCTTCGCTTCGATCAATCAGGACATTGACATCAAGATCGCCAAGCAGATTGGTGAAAAACACGGATTCGTGATCGAGCTGAAGAAAAAAGACAAGCCTCTGCCGAAACCGGCGGAAGCCACACCGCGCAAGCCGGTTGCTACAGTCGAAAAAGACCGGCCTGAGGATATTGAAATCCGTCCGCCGATCGTCACCTTCATGGGGCATGTCGACCACGGCAAAACGTCTTTGCTTGACCGCATTCGTAATACCAAAGTGGTCGCCAGCGAATCCGGCGGCATTACCCAGCATATCGGCGCTTACACGGTGGACATGGATGCCCGTCAGATTACATTCCTCGATACACCCGGCCACTCCGCCTTCACCGCCATGCGCGCCCGCGGAGCCAACGTCACGGATATCGCCGTACTCGTTGTCGCAGCCGATGACGGTGTGATGCCACAGACGATCGAAGCGATCAAGCACGCCAAAGCGGCGAACGTTTGCATCATCGTCGCCATGAACAAAATGGACTTGTACGGCACCAATCCAGACCGCATTAAACAGCAGCTCAATGAGCACGGCGTGATGGTTGAAGACTGGGGCGGAAGCATTGGCTGTATTCCGGTCAGTGCCACCACCGGCGCGGGCATTGATCAGCTGCTTGAGCGCATCACGCTCGAAGCCGAAATGCTCGAACTGCGCGCCAACCCGCACAAAAAAGCCACCGGCTTTGTCATCGAAGCGCGGATGGAGCCGGGTATGGGACCAACCGCTACGTTGCTCGTGCGCGACGGCACACTTAAAGTCGGCGACAATGTTCTCTGCGGCGCTCAGTGGGGCCGCGTCAAAGCGCTGATTAACGATCAGGGCAAACAGGTTCGCACGGCAGGTCCGTCACACGCTGTAAAATGCATCGGCCTAACCGGTGTTCCCGGCGCCGGCGATGAATTCTGCATCTGCGCCAGCGCTGGCGAAGCCAGACAGCTGTCGGAAACCCTGCTGGCCGATATTAAATCCGCCGATCTCAACCAGACTTCGCGCGGCAAAGTCTCGCTCGACGACCTCTTCGGTCAGGCTGGCGCCGGTGAAATTAAAGAACTCAACGTCATCCTCAAGTGCGACGTTCAGGGTTCGGTCGAAGCCATCGTCGGATCGCTCGCCGGCATCAAGAGCGACAAGGTGAAGCTGAAAATTCTGACCGCGGATGTCGGCAACATCACGACCAACGATGTCATGCTCGCCAGCGCATCCACCGCCATTATTCTAGGCTTCCACGTCGCCAAAGAAACCGGCGTTACGGCCGAGGCCAAAAAAGAAGGCGTTGAAATCCGTCTCTACAGCATTATTTACGAACTGCTCGAAGAAGTTGAAGCCGCCATGTGCGGACTGCTCGATCCCGAACTGCGCGAAACCTATCTCGGCAAAGCCGAAATCAAGGCGATCTTCGATATGGGCAAGCGCAACAAGGTGGCCGGTTGCATGGTCGTTGAAGGTAAAATCACCTCCCGCGCCAGCATCCGCATCAAGCGCGGCAACGAAGTTCTCTACAAAGGCACCATCGGTTCGCTCAAGCGCTTTCAGGCGGATGCCGCCGAAGTGCACAACGGCCAAGAGTGCGGTATTCGCCCGGATAACTTCGGCAACTTCCTGGAAGGCGACACCATCGAGGCCTACACCATCGAAAAGATCGCCCAGAAACTCTAAAGGGAGCCGCAGAATAACGAATAAAGAATTTCGATTGCAGAAGTAAAGCAGCCTTCGACATTCAATATTCCTTGTTCGGTGTTCAATATGTACTGCCATGTCGAGCGCACGCATCATCCGGGTTAACGAACTGCTCAAACGCGAAATCGCGGTTGATATTCCGCGGCTTTTCGCCAACAGCAATTTCGATACCGGCGCTGTCACCATCACCGGCGTTGAAACCGGCTCGGATCTGCGCGACGCCACCGTTTACGTCTCCATCTTCGGCCACGAAGAGAACCGTCAAGGCATGATAAACTTTCTCAACCGGCACCGCGCAGAGATTCAATCGCGGATGAGCAAACACGTCATCCTTAAGTATACGCCGCGGCTTTATTTCAAACTCGACGACTCCATCGAAAGCGGTGACCGCGTGCTCGGAATCCTTTCACAACTCGACATTCCCGACGGTGAAGAACCAGGGGAACCGCAGAATAACGAACAAGGAATTTAGAATGTCGAAGTATACAGCGCTTCTGCATTCTACGGTTCCTTGTTCAATATTCGATATTTGAGCTTTTTCAGACACAGATTTTGCACCTTAGAGACAACCATTTATGAAAAAGCGAAACTACCTGCCCGACCCCGACGGCGTTCTCCTCATCGACAAACCCTGCGAATGGACATCGCATGATATCGTCGCCAAAGTCCGCAACCATTTTCAGCTCAACAAAGTCGGCCACGGCGGAACGCTCGACCCGAACGCCACCGGCCTCGTCGTCCTGCTGATCGGACGCGGCACCCAGCTCTCCGCCCGGATTATGGGCGGCGACAAAACCTACGAAGGCGAAATCCTGCTCGGCGTCGAAACCAACTCGCAGGACACCGACGGCGAGGTCACTTCAGAAAAAGATCCGTCCGGCGTCACCGAAGAACAGCTTCGCGCCGAAATGAAAAAAGCGCTCGGCGACCAGATGCAGATGCCGCCGATGGTTTCCGCGATCAAAATGAACGGCGTGCCGCTCTACAAACTCGCCCGTAAAGGTCAGGAAGTCGAACGCGAGCCGCGCTTCATCCACATTTACAAATTCGCCTTGCGCGAATTCAATCCGCCGCGAGCCACCTTCGAAGTCAAATCCACCAAAGGCACCTACGTTCGTACCCTCGCCCACGACCTCGGTCAGCGCCTCGGCTGCGGTGCCTGTCTGTCACAGTTGCGCCGCACGCAGTCCGGCGACTTCAGCCTTTCCAATGCCTGGAACCTCGACGATGTCCTTAAGTGGGATCGCGCAGAACTTGAAAAACACATCGTTTCTGTTAATCAGTTGTCCTGATGCTTCACGTTAGAAACCTCGCAGAGATTCCGCATACCGACAAACCTGTCGTTCTGGCGATGGGATGCTTCGACGGCGTACACATCGGCCACCAGAAAGTTATTTCCACCGCCGTCGAACAAGCCGCAGCGCGCGGCGGCGAAGCGTGGGTCTTCACCTTTCATCCGCATCCCGCTAAAATCCTCAGTCCGGAAACCGCGCCGCCACTCATCAGCGCAGAAACCTGCCGCCTGCGGCAGTTCGAAGCGCTCGGCGTACATGGAGTCATCGCCGTTCCGTTCGACCAAATCTTCGCGCACACCGAACCGGAACAATTTCTGTCCAGCCTGTGGAAGAAACTGCCGACTCTCAGCGGCATTGTCTGCGGCACCGACTGGTCGTTCGGCTACAAAGCACGCGGCAAATTTCAATCTCTGGAAACACTCTGCGGTGAACACGGCATCACGGCGACCGCTGTGCCACCGGTTCTCTTTAGCGGCGAACGGGTTTCCAGCACGCATATCCGGCAGGCCGTGCAGGCGGGCGATATTCCGCTGGCGGAAAAAATGCTCGGACGTCCGTTCAGCATTTTCGGCACCGTCGTCAAAGGGCGCGGCATCGGCCGCGGACTGGGCTTCCCCACCGCCAATATGGATCCCGAAAACGAACTGATCCCTGCGCCCGGCGTTTACGCCGCGTATAC
>CAZSSI010000047.1:0-9687 GCA_964609345.1 uncultured Verrucomicrobiota bacterium
GCACCGCCCTTCGTCAGCGTTAAGGCGCCGCCGGTAATGGACCACGCGTCGGGTGCGGTGGCACCGATGCTGTTGAATTTATTCGTTCCTCCTGCGGGGGTCCTATAATCCGCCATATTCGTGAAACTCGAGAAATCCTGACTAAACAAAGTTTGCTCAGGGATTTTCTGAATAAAAAAGTTATCATATGTAAACGTACCTGTGTCGACCCCATTGGCAGGACTTACAATCCGAAATCCATTGATGTCATTCGTTGCGTTTAAATTCATGGCCACGGACGATCTGACGAGATTGGTTCCGACCCAAACATCAACAAATGTATTGTTCAGTATCCGCACAGCTCCACAGGGGTCTGCGTACGCTTTATCGACTCCGGTATTGTTGACATAGGCCCTAACGGTCTGTACGCCGGTGAAACCGCCCGATCCGTCCTGGATCCTCCACGTATTGTCGGCACCGGTGGAATCCGTCTGAAAACCGAATATCCCCCAAACGGTTGTTGGCCCACTGTTATAAAGCTCGATAAATCCCAGTGATTCACCGGCCGTCTGGCCGGCAAAAGAAAAATGCACATCCATTTGGCAGCAAAAAAAAGTCAGCGGAGAGGTTTCCAGCGCTGTCGTTCGGTTGATCGTGCTGGCAACCGCAGCGCCCTTGTTCAATTGCAATGCACCTCTAACGATGGAAAACGTGTCTCCTGAACCCGCTGTGATGCTATCGAATTGGTTTGAGTCCGGCGTGCTGGCTACAAAATCAAGCAGATTGGTTGAACTCGAGAACGTTTGTTTAAACAAGTCAAGCGGAGATGCAACAGCGACGCAGGAAGTGAAGAGGAATCCAGCAAAGATGCCGGTAATGAGGTTGACCGGCGATTTGCCTTGGTTCTTCATCTGTATTCCCATTTTACGCCTCTCTAAAGCCTGCTTCGCGCGCGCTTTTTTCCTTTCCTGCTTTTTTCGCCGGGGATTCCCCTGCCTATTTACACTTAGAAATCCACTCCTCTTTCAGATAGAGGGAAGAGTTGCTGGCCTTGGCAAGAATCTCTCCGCCCTGTCTGACTAAAACAATATATCCTTTGTACTCATCGCCGGATATTTTATCGTCCGACTCAGAGTCGCTTCTTCTAATGGTTGTGATCACAAACGGCGTGGAGGTAATGGATTCCTCCGGCCAAGCGAAGTCTTTCAGCAAAAGGGATTTCTTGCCGGGGCTGAAGATGACCGTTGTTCCCTTATCCTTCGCGCTCTTTATATTTCCGGAAATAAAGTACCACTCCAGCTGACAATCGAGTGTTGGTTTGTCGCGCATCTTCACCTCAACGAACAACGTGCAAAGCTCCGTTTCCGTTTGGGTCGTGGTAGTAATCTCCGTCCCATTGGCATCTTCTTTAATATCTTCTTTTTTCTCTCTATTTCTCTCCGTCTGGGGTTTTACCTTCAGAGTGACATCCGGGCCGTTTCCCGCGGCAAACGATTCGCCGGCGGCCAACAACAGACCGGTCAGGATCAACGGGATGAATGTCTTTTTCTGGTTGCAAACTGTTCTCATGTTCTCTCCTTTTCTCCGGAAGGTGCTCGCGGCGCTTTACTGCACGGTGACTTTATAGAAAATGACCGGTTCCGTATTACGAACAGGATCATCATCTACGTAGGTCGTACTATTTTTCAGCGTAGCGATATCATGCCATGTTCCGCTCAGACTGGTCGTGCACCAGACGACATACGTCCGAGACCAGATATCCGTTGTCGCGGCCGGCCACCACAACGTATGCGATCCATTAGCATTCTGCTGACTGCTAACCACCGGGTCCTCTGCGCCCCACATGGCCGCGGCCATGGCCTGAGTGACCGGCGGGTACGTCCCAACGGCGCTGTTGGTGGCCGTAAAGTTGACGTTTGCGCTCTTTGTCACAGAGTACGGTTTCTTCCGTACATAGTTGGCAGGTAGGGCATCCGGATCCCACGTTACATCAGCGAGTCGAACGTAAATCGTAGGGAACCCTAATGAATCGTTGTCTCCCCACCCCCAGGTATGCGCAGCAGTCAAACCTCCGGGAGAGACTTTCTCCCGGTACGCCCCGTTTATATACACATCGGTCGGTTTTAAAATCTGCGGATTCCCACCCCCAGCGCTAGTGAGATACCACTCGTTATTATTACCGCCGGATCTTGTCCACGCAAAATCATCGCTGGAGCTTACAAGAGTTTGCTCAAGAGGCTGCGAAGACTCAGCGAAAACGGTAAACGTCGTTCCGTTTGTGACTGAACTCGCACCTCCGGCCTCCAAGGTTTTCGCATTGCCGACCACGTCAATGAGGACGGCCGAGCCGACGGGAATAGTTCCGGAGCGCGGCGTGGCGGAAATGATCTGCTGTTTTCCGGGAATGAACTGGATGGACTGCCGGTTGGCGTCAGCGGCATAGGACACTACCGTGTTGGTTTTGGCGGGAGAGACGAGTGTAACACGCCCAATTGCGTCATTCGTATATACAGCAGGCGTAATGACCTGACTGGTAACCGTCGTTTCGTTATTACTCAGCGTTCCCGTGACAGAGCCGCTTGCATTGAGATAAATCGCCCCATTTGGCCAATTCCCCGTCAATTGATCGTAGTTGAAACGGATAACCCCCGTGTCGTGGTAGAGCACAGCCTGGAAGGTCTGGCCGTTTCCGCCGCCCGGTTGCAGCATCCCCGCCCATGTCACTGTGAACTCGGTTTTTTCATCATTGGTTTTAGCGCGGATGCTGGAATAGTTGTTCGTTGTTAGTGAGGCGGAGAAAGGAACAATCACCTGCGTACTTCCGAGCGTCAGTGTTCCGTTCAGACCGACGGTCAGATTGGTATAAACTGAACCGAAAAACGTGAACGGGAATCCGATCGCAATCGGCTGGGTGTCGAGGGTTGCCGCAGTCAGGATGTACTCACTGGTTGGCGGAACAGAGTTCCATGGGAACGGAGAAACTTTCTGCATGGTGTATCCCGCCGTTTCGAGCCCGCTGTCTGTGAGGATGTAATTCAGAGCGAAATTCCCGGTATTTGTGAGGGTCATATTCGTATGTGTGATAAACCCAGCTGGTCCACTGAACGAAAGCGGTGACGGAGAAATCGTAATACCCGGGGCTGCCGTAGCTGACACATTAACCGTAACGGTAACCGTCTGAGGTGTAGAACCCCCGTAAATCGTCGCCGCAAAGGATAATACGGTCGATGCGGACCGGCGGATCTCACGCGCATCCGCCGTGAATTTCAGGGGCTGACTCGTCTGGGCTCCGATCGTTCCGCCGCTGGCACTCACCCACTGAGCTGCCGTCAGCAACAGGCCATCCCGACCGGTCAGACCGGGCGTATGGCTGAAGGTTTGGGTATTACCTGCTGTCATCGCTCCGATGGTGCCGATGCCCCAAGTTCCGGATTCGTAGAGATACAGAACCGTTCCGTTGGCGTTGATCCAGGCCTGAAATTCCTGTCCGGTTCCATTGCCCCAGGCCAGAATTAAGAGGCCGCCTATCTTCTTATAGCGGATCGTCGACTGTGCCGACAGGGTTGTTGTTTCGAACGGTTTGAGTGTCGCGGTGTCTCCGCCTGCGTTTTTCAGCCATACCGTTCCAGTCTGACTGACCGAGAAGCGGGTATAGGCGACCCCGAACGGTGCGAAAGAGAAGCCGATATCCAATTCCTTTGTTTGGGTTCCATTCCAGCTGGTGAACACATTGATGTTGGTGCCTGGCGGGAAGGAATAAAGCCCTTCCGCGTTTGTCTCGGTCGCGGCATAAATGCTGCCGGGGAAGGGAGTCGGGAAAACGACGGTGTAGTCGGTCGCGGCATTCCCTGCATTGGTCAATGTAACGCTTCCGCTATTCATTTCTCCGGCAAAAACATTGAGGGTCAGTGCGGCGGGCGCAACCGCAAGGTTCGCCCCCCAGCGCACATTCAGCTGGAACTGATTGGTCCACGCTTTGCCCGCCGTACTGTTAATAACGGTAAAGGCTTGTAATCCGTTCGGAGTATTCGTCGAACAGGTGACCCGGTAGGTGGTCGACGTGGCGGCCCCTTTATTCAGCAATGCATACGTGTTTCCGTTTATTGAAGACACCGACGGGAAATACAACGGATTAGCGGCCGTCAACCTGTTGGTAATTCCGGAAACCGGAACGCCGCCGTCATTGACACTGGTGATAATCAGGTCAAAGGTCTCGCCCGGCTCGGCAACGCCCGGAAACGCATTGACGACCCCCGTTTCATTCGTAACCACATAGGAGTCATAGCTGATCCGTGCGCCAACATAGAGAACAAATGTGGCGGGGGCCCCGCTATTGGCTCCTTCCATCGTGGCCTGTGCCGTCAGAATATACGAGCCATCTGCGGACGGATTTGCCACGACCAAATAGGTCTGGACGGCCGAGCCGCCGGCGGCAATCGGAGTCGCTGCATTATTGGAACTGATGATCGACAGCCCCGCCCCGCCGTCATGCACCAGCGTGGAGGAAACATTGGCAGCCGCCCTGCCGCTGTTGTGGATCGTCACGGAGATCGTATTGGTTTGCCCAACCACCATCACGCCGCTGCCGTTGACGCTAACGGTTAATTCCGGCGGCGATAAAAGGTTCGCGGGCGGCTCGATGATTTCAGCCCAGCTGGCCGCCGTGAGGATATTGTCAATGACCACACATTCGTTGGATGCGGAGGCGATAAAATCCCCGGTGGCCCGGAACTCGAGCTGGCTAATCGTGGTCAGATTCAGGTTCGAAACGACCCCGTTCGGGGCATTCGAAGCATTGAAACTGTTGCTGCCTGTCAGATCGTACCAGACCTCTATGGCTTGAGCGTCCAGATCGACTTTGGCAATCACCGAAAGACTGCCGTTAGTTCCGATGTCGGCAGCTATCGGGGTATAAGCAATGCCTGGGGGCGGCGCATCATTAGGGGAACCGCCATCAGCTTTTAAAACGACCCCGGCAAGGTTCGCGCCGGTTCCATCGCTGAATGCAAGCCCGAGCAGGGTTCCGGTGTTTTTGTTCGTTGCGGTCATGTCGTAGTCCAGATCGTAGCGCAAAAAGCAAACGCCGGACGTTTGTTTCTTTACAGACGCCTTTAGAACGGCGCCGTTCGTCCACAAGTTGCCTGTGTCAGCAACGTCATTTCGGCAGATCAGACTGCGAAGCCCATCGGTTTGTGTGATGCGGGCGGTATCGACGGAGAAAACGTCACGATCCGTACCCGAGTTGATCGCCTCGGAGAGAGTGCGACCGGCCGGATCGCGGTCAAACAGCCATTCATTCAGGTATTTCGATTTAACCGAAGGCTGAACGATGCCGGCAATACTCGCCCAGGTGTCGGCAACCCGAATGTTTTCCACGGCGACAAAATCGCCGGAACCGGAGGGGGACGCCGTGCCGGTAGCCTGAATGCGCAGATCAGCGATGGAGGTAATTGAAACCGTCACGTTGGTCACGCCGACAACAAAATCAACCCCGTTTGTTGAATACCACACCGAGATGTTGTTCGGGCCCACTTCGGCAATAGCAGACAGCGTTCCGGTCAACGGAAGCGTGCTAATAACCGGCGTCAGGGTTTCCCCGTCCGGGGCGCTGACCACCCCGTAGGCGAAGACGAGTCCTGAAATATTGGTTCCGGTGCTATCGACAAAGGAGAGACCGATCGAGGTGCCAACGGTATTGCGCCCGGAAGAGAGGTCGTAGTCGAGGTCGTAGCGCAGGAAAAGAGTATTTGTGTCGGTGATGTCAGCATCCAGTGTCGCGCCCTTGCCCCCGCCCTCGCCCCATAAGGTCGGGGCGGACGGGGTGCTGAGCAAAGCCCCCAGCCCGTCGGCTTCCAGAACGCCAGCACCGCCGGCCTCGAAGGCCGAACCGTCCAGGCCGGAGTTAGCCGCGTTTGTCAGCAACGTCCCTTTGGAATCGTTTTGAAAGGTCCATTCATTCCGGACGGCCGCCTGCGACCCGAGGGCCAGCAGAACGATGAGTGGAAAAACATTTATTTTTTTCATCATGGCTCCCCTCTTTCCTGCTCAACGACGCCCCGTTGAGTAACAGAAAAGATACAAAAAAAAATCATGTATAGCAAACTCATTGGGATGCGTTTCCAATGATTGGAATTTTCAAGAACGGGTTTTCCAAAGGTTGCCACTCCCTGCGGTCGTTGCTTTTGAAGCTACAAAAGCCTCTCTCGCTACGCATCGAGTGGAAAACCTCTCTGTTGCCCATGATTCTATCATAACATTCTCTTGCGACTTTCGGCTTTTAGCCCGCCCCATTTCCGGCGGGGCGAAACGCCCCGCCGTTTTTTCCCCGACTCCGAGAGATTTATTCGAACGAACGGGTGGTATTGATCCGTCCGGACGGCTCTACTTTCTTCGCCGTTACAAAGATCAGCAGATTGCGCTTCACAACGCGCTCGCCCTCGTTGCGGAAGAGACGGCCGATCAGCGGAATACTTCCCAGAACCGGCACCGAATCCTTGAAGGCTTCGTTTTTCTCGTTGATCAGCCCGCCCATGCCGATGGTGCTGCCGTCGGCAATGGTCACCTCGGATTTGATCTCGCGTTTCTTTAAAATCGGCAACTGGGCAGTGATCGGGGGGTGTGTATACGTTTTCCACTTGTAAATCTGCCGATGATTGTAGATGGAGTTTGCCGGAGCCAGCTGGTATTGCTGCCAACCGGCGATTTCGGTGATCTTCGGATTTAGACTGAGCGTGATCTGGCCTCCATCGATGATGGGCGTGACCGTCAGCTCCACGCCCAACAGTTTTTCCGAGAAATCCGTATACGAAACATTGAGAATGGTGGCTTCGCTGGAGTCGCCTTCGAATACTTCCGGATAGCTGTGGAGTTCCCCGACGCGGATGGTGGCCTCTTCGCCGCTGCGGGTCGTCACCCTCGGAGCAGAGAGAACATCGGTTCCTGAACTCTGGTCGAGCGCGCTGATCAGGAGATCAAACGGGTCCGATCCGTTGTTTCTGAGTTTAATGGAGTCGGGTTTACTCGCGAAGGTATCGGCGATTCCGAACGCAGTCCAGTCTCCGTTGGCAGAGTTGGCAGAAA
Organism: uncultured Verrucomicrobiota bacterium; assembly: GCA_964609345.1. Lineage (GTDB taxonomy): Bacteria > Verrucomicrobiota > Kiritimatiellia > Kiritimatiellales > Tichowtungiaceae > Tichowtungia. The sequence continues at coordinate 7,060 of CAZSSI010000047.1, forward strand.
CCCGATCGGGCCCCCCAATATTATTGCTGGTTTTGAACGGAAGATCGGGCGAGCTTCCGTTCGGGCTGCCGCGCAACGCATTGGCAAAGAGTCCGTTCGGTTGGTCGTCGACCGTAAGATCAGACCCCCCGATATTGGCGGAAACCGCATTATTAAAATTCCACTGAAACCCGAGTTCTTCGAGCGTCCCCTCGGACACTTCGACAAACTTGGTTTCAATTTCCACCTGGTCCGTTGCGGTGGAAAAACCGGCCAGACCCATGCCTCCCAGAACGGATTCCAGCACGGCAAGATTCTCGCGGGTATTATTCACAAAGAGAGCCTGCACGGACGGCTGGTAAATCGCCGAGGCGCCCTTTGGGAAATCGACTTCCGGAAAAACGTCCGACACATTGGTCGCCCGTGTGACGTTTTTGAGCTTCATCTTCTCGCAGGCATCTTTACCCAGAGCGTAGGAACGGAAAACCCTCTCCGTGGACCAGGCCGCATCCACCGCTTTCAGTCCTGCGACTTCGGCTGTCCGCTGGTCGCGTTCCAGCAGGGTTCGCGGATAGAGCCGGGCGGCGATACTTTCCGGGGCGACTTTAACGATCGATTCAAGCCCTTCCTGAGCCTGAGTGGATTCACTGTCACGAACCGGCTCGCGGCCCGGCGCGATCGTCGCGGCGGGAGCCGGCTCGTTCTGAACCAATTCAACCGCGAGCGGTTGCACGGCCTTGGCGGGCTTTTTTTCCACCACAATCTGGGCCGGTTTCACAATGGGGGCGGGCTTTTCTTCAGCCGCCTTTGGAGCGGCTGGTTCAACGGCGGCGGGGGGAGCGGGTTCATAGGCCGACAGTTCTTTGAAAATGTCTTCGACACGAACCGATTTTTCCTTGGCAAAACCCGCGCCGCCTAGCAGCAGGGCGGCGATGATCAGTTTAAATGCTTTTTGCATGGTGTTCTCCTTTAAAAAATAGAGGTTAGTTTTTCAGGGCAATGTCGGACGATTTGCGCCCGTCCACATCCACCTGGGTGGCGGTCACGAAAATCATCAGATTGCGTTTACTGCTCTTTTCGCCTTCGGAGCGGAAGAGACGGCCAATCAACGGAATGCTTCCGAGTACGGGAACTTTGTCCTTGAAGGTTTCGAGCTTGTCATAGATCAGCCCGCCCATGCCGACGGTGCTGCCGTCGGCCACCGTAACCCGCGTTTCCATTTCGCGAATGCGAAAGTAGGGCAGAGAGGCCACTAAAGGATTATCAATGCTTGAACCCTCGCCGAAGCCGTATATAGCATTTGGTGAGCTGTAATTCGGCACAACCTGATAGTTGTCGAAGCCGATGAGCTCTTTGATTTTTGGGATGATTTCGAGATCAATCAGCCCGTCTTTACGCAATTTCGGGGTGACTTCGAGCTGCACGCCCATCAGCTCGAGATTCAAGTCAGTATGCTGAACCCAGGGGCTGACATCCTGCTGGTTGACCTCGAACCCTTTGGGGATCATTTGCTCTTCGCCGACCTTAACCGTGGCTTTGGTTCCGTCGCGGGTGACCACGCGCGGGGCGGAGAGAACGTCGGCATCATCCGCCTGTTCCAGCGCGCTGATGATCATATCCCAGCGAAGTGACCCTGTGGCCTTGGAAATCGTAACGGCGGCCGGGGAGACCCCGGAGTTGAGGGCTTTTTCCGTAGTGCGCAGTCCGTCCCACAGAATATCCTGACCTGCAGCACCTTTAGGAAAGACGAGGTTGTCAAAAATAGAAGCATCACCGGAAGTGCCTTTGCCGAGAAATTGCCAGCGGAACCCGAGTTCATTGAGCGTTTTCTGACTGACTTCCACAAACTTGGCTTCGATTTCGACCTGATGCCCCATGAGGGCATGGAGACCGGCCTTGTATTGGGCCAGCACACCCTCGATGGCCAGAATATTCGGCATTGTTTGGCGGACATACAGGTGGCGGTGCTGCGGCCGATACCAGGCCGAGGTTCTGTCCGGAAATTCAATATCTTTAAAGAAGCTGCTCACATCCACCGAGGGGTCGGATGACGCCGGAGCGGAGCTCATCAGCACATCGCCGATCTCGGCGCCGACCGCATAGTCGCGGTAGATAATGTCGTTGGAGGAGTCCCAGGCGTTTTCGACCGCCAGTTCACCGGCCTTCTGCGCCGCCGCATGCTGGTCCTTTTTGAAGGGTGCCGTAAGGCCTTTGACAGCCGTCTGGGTTTCGTCCTTCACATATTTGATGCTGTCACCGACCACATTGATCGTGTCTTGCGGGGCCGATTTGATCTCCTTGACCGCGCTTTCGAGAACGACATCGCTATCGACAGCATAATCCTGTGCGGTGATCAGGACTTCCGTGAATCCGGTGGACGCGATCAGCAACAGGCTGCCGATCAAACTGATGATACGTGGCATGGGCTCCTCCTTGATATGGCTTTTAAGGCCGGGTTATGCGCCAGAACCATCCTGGCACATTTATAAAACGGGTCTGTTTTTTTTGCTGTTCTCGTTGTGATCTTTGCGGTCATGTTGTGCATTGCTTTCTCGGGTTTCTGGAAAATACTAATCTCCTAGAAGGTCGTTGGTAAACTTCATACGGGGCGTTGATTTTTTACGGCAATCCTTATCGAAAAAACTAAAG
>CAZSSI010000048.1:0-9667 GCA_964609345.1 uncultured Verrucomicrobiota bacterium
AGCCGGCCGGATTGACCGTAAACATTTTCTGCCAGACGCCGATCAGCGTGTCCACCGTCCACGATAGCCCTTTGGCTTCGTTCAGATAATCCACAAACGCCTGATCGCTGATGACACCCTCTTCGACGGCGTGGTGCATTTCGAGGTCGCGTTCCGTCGGCGGCTCGACCGGCGTGCCGGAGTCGGCGGCGATCTGCTGGAGCAAAACCTGAAAGTCGAAATCAACAAGGACGTTACCGATATCAAAGATGAAGTATTTTTTCTGCATAAGGCCGGAAAGTTTCCAGAGTTTGCCCGCCGCTTGCAAGCCGGAAGCGCCTGACGCGGGGGAAATTTCGGGGAAATTTCGGAATGCCGTAAAAATTGCATTTATTTTGCGCTTTGCTAATATGCGTCGTTTCCAAGGAGTGATTCATGCTGAAAAGAGAAAATGCCGTTTTGATTTTTATCGATGTGCAAGGCCGTCTGGCCGAAATCGTGGACGGTACCGAAACTCTCTACAAGAATCTCCGCCGCCTGCTTGAAGGGATGTATTTGCTCGACGTCCCAGTGATTGTAACCGAACAGACACCGGACAAGCTGGGGAAAACCCGCGGAGAGTTCCATCCGCTGATCATGAGCCTCCCCGTTGCAAAAAACACCTTCAGCTGTTGCGGAGAACGGGTGTTCATGGAAGTGCTCGAAAAATCGAACCGGCACCAGATTATTCTCTGCGGCATTGAAGCCCACATCTGCGTTTACCAGACAGCCAGAGATCTGCTGGCAAAAGGTTTTGAAGTATCTGTGGTCGTCGACGCTGTATCCTCCCGCGATCCGTCCAATAAGGTACTGGCTTTGCGTTGCATGGAAAATGAAGGCGTTAAGCTGACCGGCACAGAAATGCTTCTGTTTGAGCTGCTCGGCGACGCCAAGAGTCCGCAATTCAAATCCTTTCTTCAGATCGTGAAGTAATCATGACTCTGCTGTTGCTCGTATCCCTCGTCTGGGCGTTTTCTTTCGGACTGATCAAAGGCGAACTGACTGGCCTGCCCTCTGCGGCGGTCGCTTTCATCCGGCTGGCCGTCGCACTGACAGTCTTCGCGCCGTTCCTGCGCCTGAAAACATTGCGGACATCTGATGCCGCCCGGCTATTACTTACCGGCGCGGTGCAGTACGGCCTGATGTACGTTACCTATACTCATGCCTTCCATTATCTTAAAGCGTATGAGGTGGCGCTCTTCACCGTGCTAACACCGATTTATGTCGTTCTCATCAACGACCTGTTCGAACGGACGATTAACTTCGCGGCGCTGGCGGCGGTTGCGCTGGCCGTCGCCGGAGGCATTGTGATCGAATACCGCCAGCTGAGTTCACCGGAGCTGTGGACCGGCTTTCTGCTGATGCAGGCAGCCAACCTCTGCTTCGCCTACGGGCAGATTTTTTACCGCCGCACGATGGCCCGTCTGCCGGAAAGCCGAACCGATCTGCAGGTATTCGGCCTTTTGTATCTTGGCGCAGCGCTCACCGCCGCGCTGGCCGCGATAGGAACTCCGTGGGCATCGATGGTCGTCACCTCCAGGCAGGCACTGATTCTGCTCTATCTCGGTATCGTCGCTTCCGGCCTCGGGTTTTTCCTCTGGAACACCGGAGCGCGCAAAGTCAGCTCCGGTGCGCTGGCGGTCTTCAATAACCTGAAAATCCCGCTCGGAATTCTGGTTTCGGTCTTCTTTTTCGGCGAAGCCGCCGACTGGCCCCGCCTGCTGGGCGGCGGCGTCCTGATCGTGGCTGCACTCCACATCACCAAACCCGCTCTGCTCCGCCCAAAATAAGCCGTCCGCCCGTTTGACTTAAAAGCTCCAACTGCGGTATAAACAAAACGTTTTCAACCCATCAAGGAGTTTCCACATGATTAAAAAAACCGTCGGGTTTGTTTCCGTGCTGTGTATCATCCTCGCCATCTGCAGTTGTGCTCCGGTCACCATTGATTCCGCTCCGTCAGGCGCGGCAGTGTATGATGCCACCGGACAGAAGCAACTGGGCAACACGCCGTTCGATACCAGAGTGTTTGTCAGTGAAAAAAACTTCACCGTCCGCAAAGAGCGCTACTTCGACGAACCCGTCAAACTGAACTACGATTCAGAACGTAACGTCGATACGAAGCTTCGTCCGGTACCGGTACTGGTTTACAGTAGCCCCGACTCTGACATCTATGCTGCTGGCTCCGACACACCGATTGCCCGCACTCCGTCGAAAATTAAAGTCAGCGACAAAGCCGCCATTTACACTTTGAAAGCCGCCGACTACTACGATCAGGAAATATCCGTCGGTCTCGACAGTCCCGATCCGCTGGTCGTCAAACTCGCCCGCCGCCCGATTGTCACCATTTCCGCCGAACCGGCAGGTGTTGAGGTTTACGAAAACAATAAACTGGTCGGCACAACACCTCTCCGGATTGAAATTCTGACCAACCGCACGTTCGAACTGCGGAAGGCTGGCTACTTTAAACAAATCGGCGCACTGACCGGCGCACCGCCGTATGAAGTATCCATCAAACTCCGTCCTTTCCCGATGATCACCGTTACCGCAACACCGGCCGACGCACAGATCTACCGCGCAGGCTCGCTGCTCGGCAAAACGACAACCAAGCTGGCTGTCGGAGAGCCGATCACTCTCGAAGTCCGCGCAGACCGTTTTTATGCACAGAACGTCACATTGACGCCAGACTCGTCTGCACAGGTCAATGTCGCGCTTAAAGCCATGCCATACGTCACGATCAAGAGTGAACCGGCCAATGCTGAAGTGTTAATCGACGGCAAGTCGGTCGGTATGACTCCGGTCGAGCAACTGATTGAAAAAGAAACAGTTGTCGAACTGCGTAAAGAAGGTTTTGTAACAAAGACAGCCACTCTGACCGGTGCTGACAAGCAGGTTTCCGTAACTCTCGAAGCCGTTCCGCCGCCCCCAGTCGTTGAGCCAGTGGTTCAGTCCAACTCCGTCGTTGCGAAGACTGTCGTCACCGAACCAGCCGCTCCGGCGAAAAAGGGCGGAAGCAATCTTCCGCTGATCGCCGGCATCGCGGCGGTAGTCATCGCAGGCATTGCCTTCTTCCTGATCAAGCGCAAAAAACAGGAGTAACTTCACTCCTTCGACACGAAAAAGAGCCGCCTGTGCGGCTCTTTTTTTATGCCTCCAAACTGTGCGTCGGCTACGGAACCGTTGTACACAGCACCGTTAATCTACCAGCAGCAGGGTGAATCGTGTAGCTTTCGAGCGCGGCGGGCACCAGCCACGACTGGCCGGGCGAAAGTTTTTCTTCGCCGCCCGCCCAGGAAATTTTTCCTGACCCGGCGGCAATAAACAGCGCATGGAAACTCTTTCCAGACAGGGGGAACTTCTGCGCAGCGTTCAGCTCAAAGCGGTCGAGCTGGAAAAATTCACAGCGCTGGATTGTTGTTCCGCAGATCTGACAGCGCGGGTCACCGTTATTCTTCCAATCAATCACCTGCAGGGCTTTATCAATATGCAACTCGCGCCCTTTGCCGCTGGCATCAACACGATCCCAGTCATAAATCCGGTAGGTCGTGTTGGAGTTCTGCTGAATCTCCAGAATCAGACAGCCCGCACCGATGGCGTGGACTCGCCCGCCCGGTACAAACACCGCCTTGCCCTTCTCCGCCGGAATGGATTGCATGATTCCGGCGAAGGTTTTGTTTTTCATCGCCTTCAAGAATTCGGTCTGACCAACACCCAGTTTAAGGCCACAGTAGATCTGTGCCGAACCGTCTCCTTCGAGAAAATACCACATCTCCGTTTTCGGGTCGCCGCCGACAGAGGCGGCGTTGGCATCATTCGGGTGGACCTGCACACTCAGGGTGTCCCGCGCGTCAATCAGTTTAATAAGAAGTGGAAAGTCACCGCCTTTAACATTCACGCCAAGCAGCGCAGTTCTATGCTCTGGCAGAAGGTCACCGAGCGTTTTCCCGGCCAGCGGGCCGTTGGCAATCGTAGTTTCCCCGTCCGGATGGGTGGAAATTTCCCACGATTCGGCATAAATACCGTCCGGCTTGCTGCGGTTAAACAGCTTCGGAATACGGTTACCGCCCCAAATGTAATCCTTATAGACGGGGTTGAAGCGGAGCGGGTACAACTTTTCCATGGGAAGGTTCCTGTTTTTTTTATAATTTAACTGGCTTCAAAAAGCCGGATGATTAGAGTGCAGGCTAAGCATGAACAAGATACCCGTCCAGTCAAAATCCAGCACCGGTTTCGCCGGGCTCCCCGCGAAGGAGTCCGCATGAACAGGTCTTGGCTCCGATGGATACTGACTGTGATCCTTGTGATTTCGTTTTCTTTCGGCTGTAGCCGTAAGCCAGGCGAAAAGCTTTACCAGGAAGCACTGACTGAATGGCAAGACGGCAACCTCGCCCGCGCCCGCGCCCTGCTCGAAAAATCGATCCGCCGCCGTACGGGTAGCTCGGAAAATGCCGAAGCGTACAACCGGCTCGGAACCCTGCTCTGGGAAATGGGCAATACAAAGGATGCGGCAAATGCTTTCACGGAAAGTTGCCGCCTGAATGCCGGACAATATGAAGTACTCTGCAACCTCGGCGTTGCCCTGGGCTCGCAGAACGATTTTGCCGGAGCCGAACGTGCCTTCCGCGAAGCGTCTCTGATTCAAGCCGACGACGCTCGCCCGCTCGCCTTCGCAGGAGTTCTTTACGCGAAAAATCAGCGGTGGGACGAAGCCTCGCATAACCTGAACCGCGCGCTCGGACGCACCCCGGATAATCCGCAACTGCAAACCGCGCTGGCCCTTGCCGAACTGCACACCACCGGCACCGATGCGGCGCTGAAACGCCTTCAGGCCGTAACAAAAAAATATCCGGATTACGCCCCAGCGCTTTTCAACACCGCTTCCATCTATCGCCACTGGCTGAAGAACCAGCCCGAAGCCAAACGCTGTTTTGAGCTCTACCTCAGCAAGGTCTCTGAAAAAGATAAGTTTGCAGAACAGGCTCGCGCTGAGCTTCTGGCCATCGCTGGCGGCAACAGCGAAAAACTGATTTTTACGCCGCCGCGCAATCCTAACCGCACCAATGCCGACAAAAACTTCCAGAAGGCTCTGGCGTACCAGAAGAAAAATGATTTCGACAGCGCCGCCCGCTGGTACATCAAAGCCATCGAAGAGGACGACACCTACGAGCAGGCTTTCTACAACCTTGGCCTTTCTTACTATACCGCAAACCGGCTGGAGCTGGCGGCCGAAGCTTTCGCGCGGGCAGTACAGATTAATCCATCATCCACCAACGCACGCTATAACAGCGCGCTGGCGGAATATCGCCTCGGCCACAACGACCGCGCCCGCCGGGAGCTGGAAATTATTCTCAGCAAACACCCCGGATGCCAGCCCGCCGAAGATTTGCTGGCCCGTATTAAGGAATGATTTTCCAAAGATGGAAATTTACACTTCGGCGCGGATTTTCTATCGTCCGCACCAGCATTCGAGAGGAACCTTTATGAAGTATAAGCGCATTCTGCTCAAACTCAGCGGCGAAGCACTCCAGAACAAAGAAAAAGGACTAAGCATTGATCCCGCCGTCCTCGCCTCCATCGGGCGGCAGTTTAAACAACTCATCGAAGCGGGCGCGGAAATCGCCGTCGTCGTCGGCGGCGGTAATATTTTCCGCGGCCTCGCCGGCGAAGCGGGCGGAACCGACCGCACCACTGGCGACTCCATGGGAATGCTGGCCACCGTCATCAACTCGCTCGCTCTGCAATCGGCTCTGGAAAACGTCGACATCCAGACACGTGTTATGACCGCCATCAGTATGCCTGCGGTGGCCGAACCTTTCATCCGCCGCAAAGCGATGCGTCATCTTGAAAAAGGCCGCGTCGTTATTTTCGGTGCAGGCACCGGCAACCCCTACTTCACCACCGACAGCGCCGCCGCACTGCGCGCCTCGGAAATCGGCGCCGACGTGCTGATGAAAGCCACTAAGGTGGACGGCATCTATACCGCCGATCCGATGAAAGACAAGACCGCCACCCGCTTTGACAAAGTTTCCTACAGCGACGCACTCAGCAAGCAGCTCAAAATCATGGATGCGGCCGCCTTCTCGCTTTGCATGGAAAATGATATTCCAATCGTCGTATTCAACTTTTTCAAGGAAGGCGAAATGCTGAAGGTCTTCCGCGGCGAAAACGCCGGAACGCTGGTTGGACACTGATTTTTCAAGGAGAAGATTATGGAATCGAGCATAGAAGTACTGCTGGCCGCTGAAGAAAAAATGGATAAATGCGTGGAGTTCCTCCACCACGAACTGAGCGGCCTGCGAACCGGCAAAGCCAGTCCTGGACTGGTCGAAAACATCACCGTTGAATACTACGGCACCACCGCCCGACTGCGCGACATCGCCAACATCTCAACTCCCGAACCACGTCTGCTGGTTATCAGCCCGTTCGACCCGTCGTCGCTCGGTGCGATCGAAAAAGGGATCAGCGCCGCCAACATCGGCATCACGCCGATCAACGACGGACGGCTCATTCGCGTGCCGATTCCGGAAATGAGCGAACAGCGCCGCAAAGATATGGCCAAAATCGCCTCGCGCGCCACCGAAGATCAACGCATCGCCGTTCGCAACGTCCGCCGCGACGCCAACGAACTGCTCAAAACGCTCCAGAAAATCAGTAAGATCACGGAAGACGACCGCGACGAAAGCCTCGAAGAAGTCCAAAAGCTGACCGATGCCCGTATCAAAAAAATGGATGACATGCTTGCCGCCAAAGAAAAAGAAATGATGGCGGTGTAAGGGCGGGATGAATCCCGCCCATACCTTTATGAAAAAAATCCTCATAGCAATCAGCGGCGGAATTGCGGCGTACAAGGCGGCTAGTGTCGTCAGTGCGCTCAAGCAGGCCGGACACGACGTGCAAGTGGCGATGACACCAGCCGCCTGCCAGTTCGTCACGCCGCTGACATTTGCCGCGCTGTCGCAGAAAGAAGTCCGTACGGAACTTTTTCCGGCGCATCCGACTTCCGACAAAGGCCAGCTCTACCCGCACCTCTACCCCGCCACCGAAGCCGACCTCTTTGCCGTCATGCCCGCCACCGCCGACATCATCGCTAAACTGGCCTACGGCTTCGGCGACGACATCGTTTCCGCCAGCGCGCTGTCGCTCGGCAAGAAGTGCGTCAAAATTTTCTGCCCCGCCATGAACACGCAGATGTGGGACAACCCCGTCGTCCGCGAAAATGCCCAGACCTTGGAAAAACGCGGCTGGCAGCGCATCGGACCCGAAACCGGCCTCATGGCCTGCGGAACCGAAGGCGCCGGAAGAATGTCTGGGCCGGAAACGATCGTTAAATACATCGCGGATCAACTTGGTTAACAACGATTCGCTCAATCGAGGCGGAATAATGGAATATTGGAATACTGGAATATTGTTGGGGAGGAATTATTCCATCGTTCCATTATTCCACCATTCCATACCTGCTGACGACAACTCCGCCAATGGCCCTGTCCTGTCCGAGGTATTGTAATGAGCAAACGCGTTCTCATCCTTTCCGGGCCGACACACGAATACTTTGATCCGGTCCGCTTCATCGGCAACGCCAGCTCCGGCAAAATGGGCAAGGCGCTCGCCGAAGAAGCTCTCCAGCGCGGCATGGATGTTGAATTCATTTCAGGTCCGGTTCCGAATGCCAATCTTCCGGGCAAAGCCCATATCACCCGTGTAACATCTGCCGAAGAAATGCTCGCAGCCGCGCAGGAAAAATTCGGCTTCGCCGACTTCATCATCTTCGCCGCCGCCGTCGCCGACTATCAGCCCGCGAAAAAATCGGGTGAAAAGTTTCCAAAAACTGGAAGCAATATCACGATTGAACTCAAACCGACGCCCGATATCGCCGCCACGCTCTGCGCTAACAAGCGGAAAGATCAGGTCGCCATCGGCTTTGCGCTCCAGACGCACGACGGCGAAACCAAGGCCCGTGAAAAACTGGTCTCAAAAAATCTGGACGGAATTGTCCTGAATACCCCCGCCACCCTCGGCGCAGAAACCGGCCTCTTCACCTGGATCGACAAGCAGGGTTTAGAAAACTGGGGTTCGCTCGACAAGGCAGAGTGTGCGAAGAGAATTTTAGATAAGTCGGGTTAACCCTTGTTGGTTTGGCTGTTTTTAATTTCATCAAGCTTCTGAAGGATTGTGCCCGACGCCCAAAGAACAATCCCAATATTGACTACAGCCAGAGGGATTCCAATAGAGACAACGAGAACCCTAGACCATTCCGCAACGGATTCGGACGCTATCGGGTGCGTCCCGTACACTAAAAAAGCGGCTCCGATTAACATGAAAATGCCACCCTGCCAGCGCATTGTTCTCGGGTTTCTTTTTTTCATACCATCCTCGTTCATTTTTAATGAATTGGTCTCTGGGTTAACTACCCATGAAAGATGAAAAACTTGCGGCCGGCGTAGTTGATGAGGAGTGCGGAGATGGCGGCGGCGATGTAGGAATAGGTGGTGTCGAGTCCGCCGAAGCGGATGAGCAGGTCGCCCGCCGCCGTTCCGATCAGGAATGAAATCAGCGAGACGGCATAGAAGAGCATGAGTTCGTGGTGCCGTTTGTGTTTACCGGCTTTGAAAACAAACATCACGTTCAGGACATAGGCCGTGAAGTTGGAGAAGAAAAAGCCGATGCCTTTATCGATCCAGTAGTTGCGCAGGCGGAGCGATTCAGAAACGGCGCGGATATCCAGATGAAACATTCCGAGCAGTTTGGCAAACGGATCGCTTTCTCTCAGCGCAGGAAAAGCCAGCCAGGCGAGCAGGAAAAAACCGATGACATCCACAACGGTGGCCGCGCCGCCGCACATTCCGTATTTGATAAACTGAACGAGCCGATTATCTTTTTCCGCCAGGAACGCCTTAATGTGTTTTTTCATAGGCGCAGAGTCTGCCCGCAAACCCCGTTCAAATCAAACATTCCATTCTGTGGAAAGAGTTTCAGGGTGGCCTTTATCAGCACGGACGAGAAACCAGCGAACGATTCCGAAGACGGCAAACGGAATCGCCGCAGCATAGAGCATCAGACGAATAAAGCTGAAGTGATAGAGCGGTGCCGGAATCGCAGCGTAGATGTTCCAGAAGATCAGCAGACAGCAAAGCAAGACGCATCCGAAGTTTGGAAGCGCGTCGCCGGAATACATCCACTTCAAACCGGGCGTCCGCTTTTTGCTGAATGGAAAAAACAGATTCGATCCCATGTGGCCCATTTGATCTTCGATGATGTGCAGAGCATAGGCGCCGAATACGACCACCCCCGCCTGCCACGTCCAGAGTGAAGCCAATCCCGCCAGCAGTGCGGCAACGGTGAATGAGTGCGACCAGTTCCGGTGCCACGGCAGAAAATCTATTTCGACTGCACCGCCCTCACCGCGCTGAAACAAAAAACTGGGGCCGTCAAAAATATCAACGGTGTAAACCGGTTCATAACTCTGCCGGATCGGCACGGAAAATTTTGCGACAGCCACTGGACGGTTTACCGGCAATGTGCCGAATTGCGGCGACTGCCCCGTGCTGACGACCGGCCCGAACTGTACGCGCACTTCACCGGCATCGGGGTCAATTTTAACGCGGTACTGCCGCCAGTTATCGGCGCTCAGTTTAATGGTGGCGAGCTTCAGACG
>CAZSSI010000049.1:0-2529 GCA_964609345.1 uncultured Verrucomicrobiota bacterium
AGCTGGTTACGTTCAGGTTTAATAATTCCCACTTCGCGTCGGGCGTTTTCGGCTGAGTCGGAAGCGTGTGCGGCGTTGACCATGATGTCGCTGCCGTATTCTTTACGCACGGAACCGGGCTGAGCTTTGCTCGGATCGGTCGGGCCGAGAATGTTGCGAATCTTGTTCACGGCGTCTTTACCGGCATAGATCAGCGCAAGGCAGCGCACTTTACCGTCGGCGTTCATTTCCGAGGCCGGAACATCAGGGCACCACAAGCCGGTCATAAACTGCATGATTTCGAAGAAGGTATAATCGCCGTAATACGGGCCGAGGGTTTTGCAAAGCGCCTCTTTGACTTCGGAGGGCATCGCGAAGCCGAATTCTTTTTCGAGCGCGGCGCAGGCCTTGTCGGTGGTGCGCCCGCAAAGTTTTTCGCGCAGCACCGGCTGAACCGGGCCGTAAAATTCTTTGGCTTCCGCCATGCTCATGCGGTGGACCTGCGCGCCGACGATCCGCAGACCGGAGCGTGAGAAGAGGTCGATGATGTTGCCGGGGCGCGAACTCGGGAAGCGGAAGTTGTCCGGCTTAATGATGACGAGCGTGCGCTCGACGTCAGAATCCGGCAGGCTAAGTGCGTTTTTGACGAGGCCGCCGTCGCTTTCGGCATATTTCATCCAAAGCGCGAGCGTTTGTTTGGCGGAAGTTACGCTGGGCGCTACCAGTACGGATGGTTCAAAATAAATCACTTTTCCGGCGGTGTCGCGGATGCAGTCGCCGTAGGTTCCGCGTACGGTGTCGGACGATTCCTGCGTGTCGTCGAATCCGCCAGCGGCGGCGTAGATTTTCTTGATGGCGTCATCGCCTTCGAAAAGCAGCATCATGACGCGGTGCGGACGGCCGGTGTCGGCTTCGGGGCCGAAGGCGCGCAAGACGTAGTCGGCGAGAATATCGCGCTTGTCCGGCGTGATATCCGGATTGTTGCGCAACAGTTCGGAATACTGGTTAACCAGTTCCTGGCTCGGGCCGAACATGCGCGAGGCGACGAACTCGATGCCTTCGATACGGCTGAAGCGGCCGATGATTCCTCCGGTGCGCGATTTGCGCAAGGAGTGGGGAGTGATCATCACAAATCCTAGTTCTTTTGCCATAACAGTTGCCTTTCGTCCGTCTTTACCCGCATTCTGTTCAGTCCGCGCGGGTTGGGGCGGGATTATGTCCAACTTTCAGAACAAAAAAACAAAAATCTTTGAGGAATTTTATGAAGACGCTGAACGATAAAATCATTAACCAGCAGACCCGTCTGGCTGTCGAAATCATCGAAACGCTCACGCCGCACGTGCTGGAACACCGGCATCCGGCCGACCGCGTTCTGCTCCGTTTCTTTAAAGGCCGCCACGAACTCGGCTCCCGCGACCGCCGTTTTCTCTCCGAATGCTTCTTTTCCTATTTCCGCTGGCTCGGCTGGACCCGCCCGCTCGATCTAAAACCGATCGAGGCCGCCGCGCTCAGCTGGCTCCTCGACCGGACGGATTTGCATGTCGCACTGCAAGCCGCCGCAAAGTCAGGCTGGGCGCCGCTCGGCGGGAAAACGCTCGCGGAAAAGCAGGCGGCGCTCACGGCATGGTTCCCGAATGCTCAGCCGCTGGAAAAAACCGGCCTCATTTTTCCGGAGTTCGGGAAGATCGTAGATTTGCCCGCAGACAGCGAAGAGATTTTTTATGAAACACTTCAGCAACGCCCGCCGACCTGGTTGCGCCTGCGCAGCGACGAATTTAAAGAGACGCTGACCGAAGCCGGGATTCCCTTTAAGCAGCATCCGGAACTTCCCAGCGCGATTTCGGTCGATGCGGGTACCTCGCTCGGTAAACTTGGCCATGCCGGACAGTTTGAAGTACAGGACGTTGCTTCGCAGGCCGTGGCGATCATCGCTGCGCCTGCCGTCGGCTCCGACTGGTGGGACGCCTGTGCCGGTGCGGGCGGCAAGACCGTACAAATGGCCGACCAGATCGGAAACGACGGCAAAATTCTGGCGACCGATTTGCGATCCGAGGCACTGCACGAGTGCAAAAAACGGGCGCGGGCCAGCGGCATCGCCACCATTCGTATGCAGCTTCACGATCTGGCCAAAGACCGTCCGTTCACCAAAGAATTCGACGGCGTACTGGTGGACGCGCCGTGTTCGGGCTGGGGCACATGGAGCCGTAATCCCGACGCCCGCTGGCGCGGCGATCCGCGCGATCCGGCGCAGAAACGCAATTTGCAGGTGAAGATGCTTCATCATGCCGCGCAGTGCGTGAAGTCCGGCGGCGTGCTGGTTTATGCCGTTTGCACCTTTACCCGCGAAGAGACAACGGGCGTGCTGGAGCGGTTTCTGGCTGAACATCCGGGATTTGCACTGGATCCGTTTGTTCACCCGCTGACCGGCAAGCCGACTGACGGCACCGTACAAATCTGGCCGTGGGAAGGTCCCGGCGACGGCATGTTTATCGTCCGCCTTCGCCGAAAAGCTACGGCGTGACAGGTCCGTTTGCGGAAAGCTTGAGCAAA